>PEXF01000147.1:811-8380 GCA_002779205.1 Candidatus Hydromicrobium americanum | reverse complement strand
CATGTTTGCCCAAATTATCTCCACCGTACTTACCATTCACTTATATAAATCTGGTGAGCCGTGAAGGATTCGAACCTTCGACACCCGGATTAAAAGTCCGGTGCTCTACCAACTGAGCTAACGGCCCCCACTAATTCAACATTACAACAGCTAAAACTGCCACAGCCATTAGCTGTCCAGTTAAATTAGCAAACCTGAAACTCTGCACGACCAAAGTCGGCTGGTTCTTAGGTACTGACCAAATTTCGCTATAAGCCAAAACTTACAGGCGACTAATTAGTTTCCCTAAGATTTTCACTATCAAAGATTCCATTGAATCCATTAACGATAGTATAACGCCCGTTTCAAGACGTTTTTGCCTTCATCCCCATCATTGAAATAAGGGGGGCTTTCGGCTAATTTAACTTGTAAAGTCTACTATAGTAAAAAATCATTGTCAACAGATGAAAACAGGATGTTGTGGCTAAGTTTCAATTAATATCTGACTGACTTTTACCTTTAATTTTAGAGGATATTTCCCCGGCTTTTTCTTTGCCTTTCTCCAATAATTCCTCACCCATAACTTTTGCTTCGACCAGGGTAAATTTTCCTCTATCTATTATATCTTTAAGCTTTTCAATTAAATTTTTTCTAGTTTTTAATCCAGACTGGGGTGCAAATAATAATCCTAATATAAATCCAGAAAAAATTGAAATCAAAACAATTATTAATACCTCTGCTAAACCCTTCCCAACAGATTTATTATGTCCACCACTTCCAGGACCTGAATTATTATTACACATTATTGATACATCCTTTATTAATTAATTAATTTACGTCTTTATTATAAACTATTTAATGGTCATATTGAAAATAATATCATTATCATAATAAAAAATTGGAAGTAAAGTAGTTAGTTTAATTCGCCAGATACTCTATAACCTCTGCCCAACCCTTATTCATAACACCGTCGGTTACATATACATTATTATATTTATCAAGTTCATCCAGTATCATTTCCTTATGCTCCAGTGCATTCCCCATAAGGAAAAAGTATTTGACCTCACCTGCCATTTTTAAGTCTTCCAGTGAGTCGCCAAGCGCTATACAATTATTGATATCAAAATTTCTAATTTTTTTATCCAGCTTTATCCCATTTGTCTTATTAACTCCCTTAGGCATTAAATTATAAATGTGCAATCTATCTATATCCAGACCTAATTCTACTAATGATGAAAGCCCGTTGTCTACCAGAACAAGCTCTCCATATCCTTCTTTTTTAAGTAGTTTGTTTGCGAAATTCAGATTTATTTCTCCAAAAAATAATACAGTATGTGACCTATACCTGCTCCATTCCATCTTACTTTCTATTTTACCCGGAAAATTTTTCTTAAATAATTCTATAATCTTTATTAAATCTTTTCCTTCATATGTCAGATCATATTTTATCTTCTGTCTTTCAAACGTAGCATAAACTTCTTTACCCAGATTATAGACTAATTCAGAACCTAACTCCGCAATATAATTTTTCAGTCCAATAATCTGAGCATTATATCTCAACTGGAACTTATTTCTTCCAGATACCAGAACAACATCCCAGTTTTTTCTTGCTATCTCAGACAGCAGTTTAACTGCTTTAAAATAATAACCACCTTTCTCATCTTTAATAATACAACCCCTGTCATTAAATAAAGTACCGTCAAGATCAGTATATATAACTTTTAAATCTTTTAAATTTTCTTTAATCTCTTTTTTACTATCTCTAAATAATCTATATTTCACCTTCTCTACCTTTCTACCTCTAAGTTATTTTTTACAATTAATATATTCATCCTATCTTTAAGATAGGATGAAGTTCATTTTCTCCAAGTCCGTATATTTAATATCTTGGAAGGCTAGTGAAATTCAGACCGGATTTTTATAAAACGCATTACATCACTTTTTGTAATTATTCCTCTTAATCTACTGCCTGACATTATTACCAGGTGACCCAGATCATTTTTACCCATCTTCTTAATTGCATCAGATATTTCCATAGATATATCTACTTTTTCACTTTCCGAAACTGATTTAACTATATCTCCTATTTTAACCTTCGGCCACTCTTCCTTTGAAACTCCCTTAATGTCATGTAATGAAATCACACCTATAAACCTCTGGGTTTTTTCATCTTCTATTACTGGAAACCTTCCAAACCTGTACTTCATAAAATAATCATCTACTAAATCCTGTATAGTTATATCTTTTGTGACATTTACAATATTTTCGTTCATAACATTCTTTACTTTAATTCCTTTAATAGAAGTTTCAAATATAAGCTGGCGATAGCCCATTTGAGCAGATGATTGTATAAACCATCCTATAAAAGCGAGCCATATCCCATTTAAGAAATTACCCATAAATATAAAGAAGATACCAACTGCCATAATCACAAATCCTATTACTCTTCCTGTCGTAGAAGCTATAAAGGTTGCGCGCTCTAAATTACCAGTCGTCTTCCATATAATAGATCGCAGTATTCTTCCACCATCGAGTGGGTAACCGGGCAGTATATTAAAAACTCCCAGTACGATGTTTATAATAGCCAGATATCCGACCGGCTCTCTCACAAGGGCAATATTTTTGGTAAAGAACCATATAACGCCAAATATTGCAGCAACTACAAAGCTTGCAGCAGGACCGGCAATAGCCATGATAAACTCGCTATAAGGAGTTTCCGGCTCTTTCTCTATTTGCGCCATTCCACCAAATAGAAAAAGAGTTATTCTCTCGACAGATGTGCCTTTTCTTCTGGCAACCAGGGAATGGCTCATTTCATGTATTAATAATGAGGTAAAGAAAAGGATTACAGTAACAATGGTAATTAATGCCAGTAGACCCTTATTCAATCCAGGAAGAACTGAAGGGAAATAAATAAATCCAAAAAAATAGGCAAATAACGCAAATATTATAAACCAGCTGTAATCCAGCCTGATCTCTATTCCAAAAACCTTAAATAATTTTATTGAGGATCTAAACATTTAATCTTCCCCTCTTAATTTTTGAGCGTTTACAGCCTGGCATTTTTTATTAAAAAAATAATTTCTAATTACTGATATTTCCGGCATTTATATTATATCCTATTTAGGGTAAAAAATTAAAAATATCTGGCAGGAGTATATAATTATTACATATTTGCATATTTAAAATTGCGGAATAACTATTTTAACCACTGATATTAACATAGCTGCCCCAAAATATGATAAAATATATTCTCATGAAAATGAAAAAAGTAAAAAATTATAAAAAGGTATAAAAAAATGGAATTTACTCAAAAATTTCTATCAGAAATAAGGTTTAATTCATTTGCATTTATATATGATATTCTACTACCCTGTATACTCGCACTAATTTTCGGAGGCTTAATAGGTTTCCAAAGAGAGAAAGCTGAAAGACCCGCAGGACTTAGAACCCACGCTCTTGTATGCCTTGGTTCAACAGTATTCACCCTGATATCTTATCTAGGGTTTTCATTACAGAATGGTGTAGACCCCAGCAGAATAGCTGCAGGTATTGTGACCGGAATCGGCTTTATAGGAGCAGGGGTTATCTTCAGGCAGGGATCACTTGTAAGAGGGGTAACAACTGCTGCCAGCATATGGGTAGTTGCTTCCATTGGTCTGGCATTGGGTACTAAATTGTATTACCTTGCAGTACTGGCAACTATCCTGGGATTTATAACCCTGAGTATTTTAAAATACATTGAGGATAGAGTAATCAAGCTGCCAAATTACCTGGTAAGAATAACGACTTCAAAGAATTTTACAGACCTGAATAAAATAATAAGCCTGCTCGAAAAAATGTCTGTAAGTGTAAAAAGTAAAAAATATGAACTTGATGATGAAAATAATAAAAGAATTTTTACTATAAATCTATTTAGTAAAGATTCTGAATTTTCTACCAGGATAATTGAAGAATTAAGTAA
Organism: Candidatus Hydromicrobium americanum; assembly: GCA_002779205.1. GTDB lineage: Bacteria > Actinomycetota > Humimicrobiia > Humimicrobiales > Humimicrobiaceae > Hydromicrobium > Hydromicrobium americanum. Next base: position 4,437 of record PEXF01000147.1, on the reverse strand, counting down.
ATTCAAAGAAATTAAGAAAATAGTTATTAACTAATTTTTTACTACACAATTTGTACAGTACAAGTAAAACAAAAAATTTTTTTTATAAATGCCTTCAGATATTTGCGAAGAATATCAAGTTTTATCCTCCTTCTGGGAGCCGAGATTAATTCACTGGACATAGCTTAAACATGAAATTTATAGCAGACATAATGGTAGGAAAATTAGCTAGATATATGCGCATGGCAGGATATGATGTTATGTATATAAACACTGCCAGCGATGACCAGATAATAAAAATAGCCAGAGAAACCGATAGAATTATTTTAACCAGAGATTCTCTAATGCTTGCAAGGAGAGAATTCAAGAAAGGAATTATAAAATATTTATTTATTAAAGAAGATAAACTTGAGAATCAGTTAGACCAGATAAAATTAGACCTCAAAGTATCTTTAAAACCCAATCTTGTAAGGTGTATTGAATGCAACAGGAAACTAATAAAAGTAAAAAAAGAAGACATTAAAAATAAAGTACCTCCATATGTATACAAAACACAGAAAAATTTCCTGTATTGCAAAAATTGTGACAAATATTATTGGAGAGGGACCCACTACCAAAATATTAAAAAAGCTTTTCTAAATATGGGATAATAATTGTTGTTTTATTAAAGTAGAATTTTTTATATTTAACCTATATAATTCATATTGCAGATGGGTATTTATCGGCTTTAATGACTTATATTAATTTTTTAATGCTGGATGAAAATGAAAATTATCAAAGACTTAATGAAAAAAATATCTGATTTTTTCTATAGTATCCCAAGGATATTATTTATTAATTTCTACAAACTTTTTACCAGAGCTAAAGTTTTTAATACAAAAAGATTGCCCGGGGACAAATCTGTTATACTGGCAATAAATCATACTGCAGATGCTGATTCAATAATATTACTGGCCGCAATTAAAAAGAAAATATGTTTTATTGCAGAAAGTGAAAATTTTGGTAACTGGCTTACTAACTTTTTTATGAGAAAATTTGCAAATTGCGTGCCTGTATTTACAAAACAATTTTCAAAAAATATTAAAAGCTTTAAGGAACTTTTTAATATATCAAAAAACAAGAATGTATTTTTTGGAATATTTCCGGAAGGTATGCTCAATAAAAAAGCTGGTTTTAAGCCATTTTATAAAGGCGCAGCCTACTTTAGTTATAAAACAAAACTACCCATAATTCCTATCTATATACACAATTTAAACAGGGGCCCTGACAGTAAAAAATGGGTATGGACCAATAGGATAACCAGAGGGATAATCTCAATTATTATGAATGCTTGTAGAAAGATAAACATATTCATAGGAGAACCAATTAATCCTACCGCAGAAAATATTATTGAGGATTTTAAGGATTTTACTGACCCAGGAACTTATAAAAAAATCATTAATAATATCAATGAGGTTCTGGAAAAAGAGTTTCTGGAACTGGAGAGTGAAGCAGATGACCTGTTCGGTACCAGAGATGAAGAAGAGCCCATAGATTCTGAACTTTCAAAAGAAGAACACTAATTTTCTAATAATGCCATAGAAAATTCCCTAATCATGCTAATCATATTTCCTAAGATTCTCCTTCGTTTCTATAAAGAAATAGCCAATCTTAATCCAGAGATTATTGGATCACCAGCCAAAGAAAGCCTAAGTCAATATGATGACATTATTTCTTTAAAGGATCGCCATGTGCTTGAGAGCGCTCTGGAAAGTAAAGCTGCTTTTCTTATTACCCTGGACCAAAAGCACTTTCAGACAGAAGTTATAAGGCAAGCAAACATGCCAATAACTATCATGACACCCAAAGAATTCTTGGAGTTGATAAAAAAAATATAAGAAATTATAAAAACCCTCTAAGAATTCAATTTTATTATCCATATCAAAATTACCTTAGGTGATATAACTGGCTTATTTTCAAGACGAAATGCCACCTCCTCCACCTTCGTTAGTTTTTCCGCTTTTCCATCCAGTTCTTCCTTCAATCGAAATGCTATTAGGAGCATTTAATATTTTTCTATCTAATTGACAAACCTCACTAAAAATACAATATCTATCATCTTTAAAAATCAATCTATCCTGTGGGATTAGACTTTCTAATTTCTTCTCGGCTACCTTTTTCTCTGGTGGACAAAAGCGTTTATTAGGTCGGCATGCTATCTTGCCAAGCCTAAAAATAAGATAATCCATAGATGCTGGTGTTGGGGGTCTACAGTTATTAGGAATTTTATTCCATTCTTCCCATACCTTTCTCCATGCTTCGCGGTTTAATCTATCTACAAGAGAATATTGATAACAAAAAACATCTAAAAAACTTGCAAGTAATGAAATACGAAATTGAAGAATGCCAGTTCTCAAAGCTACTCTCATAGTATTTTTATCGCTCATAACATCCAATTTCTCTATGTTTCTTTTGTATTCCCATACTCTCAAATCAGCCATATCTCTTAAAAACATATGAGCCTTCTTAGTAGAAAACCCATATCGTTCCTCAGCAGTTAGTGCTCTAACAATTTCAACTACATCCCCATTATGAACATCACAAATGTTAAATGCTGATGAGCCATATTTTTCTACCAGTAATCTTGCAGAATTCACCATCCAAGGTTTTCGCTTATCTCTCTGAGATTGAGCTCCAAGAAAATTAAGAAGTTCATCTACTAGCAAATCATTATCCTTTACTTTTTCAGGATTAAGACAATCCGGATGTCTTTTATAGAACTCAAAAGGGTTGCTTCTTGCATGAACATCAATATTGAAATCCTGAATTGCTGTAAAAAATCTTACATTAGCGATTTCTTCTTTAGTCAAATCGAGGGTATCCAATTGAACTTTAATAGTGTTACTTTCATAAATACCCTCTAACACTTCAGCTACTGCTGAACACTCTCCATTCGGATTAACTTTTGGAAGCATTACCTTTTCATGATTTTCTTTCCAGTATTTGTGAAACTCAGAGATATATTCAGGGGGCAAAGTCGCTTTCTTCTGATAAAGAAACTTATTAATCTCATTCAATATATTTGCCGCCAATTCATATTCATCTTCCCTTTTAAATTTTTTAGTCTCAAATTTTACACCGCAATGCTGGGCAAGTTTTTCAAGAAATTCGAGAAAATTAGACATCTTTTGCCACCTTATTAAATTTAATCCAACCCCTAATTCTGGAAAGATAACTTGCCATATCGGTTACTATATTGTCTGCAAGCCATCTTTCGGATAAGAAAACATATTCAATTCCTTTAGTTTTTAACACCTTAACAACATCCTTAAACGCTGGTTCTCTATAACACCTACTCGTTATAAAAAGCACTTTATTGATATCGGCTAAATCAAATTTAAGTTCCTTAGATGCAACCCATTCGTTCTCAAAAAGAGGTACCTCATCATATTTTCTAATATCGCTTGAACTTCCATAATTTCTGGGAGCAATCAACCTGTTTTTTCTGTAAATTGATACTGCGTCAAGCTCAAAAATAACACTCCCAAAAAATTCAACGATTCCTTTAGTTATTCTATCGGATAATGACACCAACCCGTTTTTCTCTTTACATATAGATTTGCCTCTATTTGCAATAATTTTCTGATCCATAAGGATTAGGAGTGCAT
>PEXF01000147.1:0-729 GCA_002779205.1 Candidatus Hydromicrobium americanum | reverse complement strand
GATGTAGTTCCGATATCCAGAGCCAGACCATAGCTCTTCCCACTTGCACTGCCCGGTTTGACATCGATAAGAGTACTGTTTTCTCTGTCGATAGTCACTGCAACTTCCCAATTCTTCTCCCTTAAAACAACAGGCAATTTTTTGATTATATGAATTGGAACCATACAATCTTCTAAGTTTAAGTTATTCCTGATGCTTTTTTTAAGTCTGTATAGATCGCTGGTTCCATAACTAAGCGAAGGTTTTTCGACAATTATAGTCTCCTTTTTTATCCATGGTTTTATTTCAACAGATGAAAGCTCGTCCTTGCTGATATCAGCATATATTTTAGATTCTATATCCGCAAATCTGCCCTTTTCTATTTTAACCACAGCTTTCTTCTGCCTGGGTACTTCAACAATTAAATCGCTTTCTACCTTAGATAGACACGAAAGTACATAACCGTTTTCTTTTTCTTTTGAGGATATAAACTTGGACTTTTTGGTATTTACTTTTCCTTCCCTTACCCGTACCTTACATCTCCCGCAGGTGCCCACACCGCCACAGGAGGAATCAATATGGATCCCACTATCAAGTATTGCTTGTTTTAAATTGTAATCCGGAGAAATTTTGATAGACTTACCGCTGGGAATGAACTTTATCAAATATTTTTTTTGGTTGTTCATTATTAAAATCGTAACTCTTTAAACTATAAGATATTATAACTACCAGGTTATGGAGTTAAAAATA
>PEXF01000101.1 GCA_002779205.1 Candidatus Hydromicrobium americanum | reverse complement strand
ATGCACTTGACTGAAGTACATACTATATCTTGTATTTTACTTTCTAGATTGATCCCCTGCAATATCTTTTATCAAGGTAGGGGGAACTTCGACAGATTGTTGAACAAGTCGATAAAACAATTTGCCTCTCGATTTGGAAGTTCTACGATTAAAACGAAAAGTAAACTCATCCAAATAATAGTCCAAATGCGATATCTTAACCGCTCCTTGATGAGTTCCCAACAGCCATCGTTTCAACAAAGAAACAACTCGATTGACCAATGGCAAAAGATTTTCACCGATATCGGAGGTTTGTCGGATAACATCATGGGTATAACCCAACTTGTCCAATTGTTTGTATCCATTCCAACCGTCTGTCTGTACTATGGAATTAGGCTTGACACTTTTCATTACTGCATCGTTCAAACATTCTGCAGAAGCATCGGCTACTCGTTGAAGGCGAATCCGACCAATTCGTTTGCCATCTTGTTGTGCCGCAACGACAACCAAGGCCTTACCAGCAGCTCCACGACCTCGTTTCCCTATCTCTGGACCTCCAATATAAGTTTCATCAACCTGAACTGTACCAAAGAGACGATCACGACCAGGTCGTACCATAGCGCAACGCAGCTTGTGCAACCATGCCCAAGCAGTTCGATAACTGCCCAATCCCAAGGCACGTTGCAGACCAAGAGCACTAACTCCATGTTTTTGATTCGTCACGTACCACATTGCTCGAAACCAGAGCAACAAAGGCTTACTCGTATCTTGAAAGATTGTGCCAGCTGTTATCGAAGTTTTATATCCACAATTTGCGCAGTAATACAGATTTTGGATAGTTTTCCAAACTTTCTGATTCTGACATCGATGGCACTGAAAGCCATCAGGCCATCGCAGTTGAAACAAATATTCCCGACAAGCTTCTTCCGAAGCAAATTGCTGTTCAAATTCCATAAGATTTCGTGGGTAAACTTCCATACCCACATATACTATATATTGTGGCAACTTCAGTCAAGTGCATAGCCCTATATATTAATTAACGCTTCAAGAGTTTTCATAATAAATTATAGTAGTATTTTTTTAAAAAATAATAAGCCCGCCCTGGCGGGCTCTTTACTAACATCTGGTACATTTTTTTAAATAAGAAACGATGTCATTTAAATTAGCAATAGCTAGAGCAACTACTGAATCAGCAGCGCCATAATAAACTAAAAGTTCATTTGTTTTTTTATCAATAACTACACCACAGGGAAAAACAACATCATCTGTATTACCTACTCTTTCATAACTCTCTTTTGGCCCAAAAATCCAATCTTTACTCCGATGTATTACTCCAAGAGTTTCTAAATCTAACAAAGCTAGCCCCATTCGATAAATAGTACCGGAGGCTGTATTTCTTACCCCATGGTAAATAACTAACCAACCATCTGGCGTCTCAATAGGTGGGGGGCCTAGCCCAACTCTATCAGAATCCCAAGCCCTGTGTCGGGTAGGAATCAGTACTCTATCCTTCCCCCAGAAATCCAAATCTTTAGAGAAAGAAACCCAGATATCTGCTCTTCCTTCAACAATGGGTCTATTTATAAGGGCATAATAACCTTTTATAGTTTTAGGAAACAATGAAGCATCTTTATTGGGAGGTATTAATTTTCTTCCCAGGCGTTTAAAATTTAAAAAATCTTTAGTTGCTATTAAAGAAATACCAGGAGGTTCACAGGCCACTCCATCAAAGAAGGAAATACAAGTAATTATATATTCTTTGCGGTCTTCTAACCAAACAATTCTGGGATCTTCTAATCCAAATATAGCTTCGCCAAATTCTTGTTCTGCTATCAATGCTGGCACAGAATTTATCTGCCAATTTGTTTTTCCATCTTTACTTTTAGCAATAGTTAAATGGGAATACCCCTGCCTATCTTCAACTCGAACCAAAAGCAATATCTCATCATTAAATTTTATTGCACCGGGATTAAAGACGGCTCCTACTTTGTAAGGCCAATTTTCCAAAGTTAAAATTGGATTTCCTTCGTATCTTTTAAAAAGTTCTTTAAAATTTTTATTATTCATTTTCTTGTTATAATAACTTAAGTCTTTCCTGGAAAATCATCTCCTGTATATACTGTATCCGCAATAAACACTTCACTCCTTTTCATCTTTACCAATACACTTCTATATACCTATCTATCCATTTAGTTATCAATTTTACATAAAAAGCCCATATCTTCTATAATCCAACCAATTATATTAAGACAGTAATGTATAATTTAAAATATTATCTTTATCTAATTCTTTAATTCTAATCTACTCTTCAAAAAAAGTAATGCCAAGACCTCCAATTCCCAGGTGGGAACCTACCACTATGCCTATTTTTACCCTGATTATTTGAAAAGGATTAAATCTTTCCTTAATATTTTTCTCCATATCATCTGCATCCTCACTATTTGCTACATCTCCAATGGATACAGTAAGTTTTTTACTGTCTTTAATTATGCTTTCCATTGAATTTAGTAATTCTTTTTTAACCAGTTCCCATTTTCTTGCATTTTTATACAGCGCAACTTCCCCATCCTTTAGAGTAAGAATTGGCTTTACTTCTAATAAAGTTGCAAGCTTTCCTTTAATTTTATTAATCCGGCCACCTTTTATTAAATTATCCAGTGATTTTGGTACAAAAAATGCATTTATTTTATTCCTGAAACTACTTAATTCTTTTATTATATCTTCCTTTTTGTTACCTTCAGCTGCCATTTTGGCTGCTTTTAATGCCATAAACCCACAAGACATATGGACTACTTCTGAATCCATAACTTCAATTTTTCCTTTTTCAAATTGCCTGGCAGCAAGTTCTGCATAGTTAAGTGTACCGGATAATTTCCTGGAAATATGTATGGATATAATTTCTTTGCCCTGCTGAGTTAATTTACTGTAAATATTAATAAAATCACCAGGGGTTGGCTGCGCTGCTTTTGGCATCTCAACTGACGCTTCCATCATTTTATAAAAATCATCTTCTTTAATATCTATACCGTCATCTAAATAAGTTTTGCCACCAAATACAACAGATAAAGGCACAACACTAAGATCATATCCTTCATATATATTGCCTGGCAAATCAGAAGTGCTATCTGTAACAATTGCAATATTTCCCATAAATCACCCCCTTTCAATTAAAAGTCAGTTAATTAGTTTTTTTATAAAAAGTATTTTATTTACTAAATTCTTTGTTTTAATTTATCGATTTATTGTATTATTCCTTTTAAAAATTTTACCTTCATCAGGAATTTTACAATCATAGTAAATTAAAAATCTTCTGCTTTTTTATAAATTACGCTAACTTCATCTTTTTTAATTAATATTTCCATAACATAAGCAATGATTATAATAACAAATATATTTAGAGCCAACCTTATTAAGGCAAATTTAAATCCCAGCGCTGACATTTCATACAAAAGCATTGGGATCTTTGTAGTCGACCATGCACCTATAAATATAATAATATTGAAAAATTTTACATGCTTTTTCATAAGAATCATAGCAACTGGAAACCCTGCATAAAGTGGCCCTGCTGCAACAGTTCCAATTAAGAATGCAAGAAGAATACCCTTTAAGCCTGAACCTTCCCCCATAAGCTTAATCATGGTTTCTTTTGATATCCATACATCAAGTAGCCCAATTAGAATAAATATTGGGGGAAGAACAAGTAGCATTTCTTTAAAGCTGTAAATAATCACATTAGTTGCTTTTAGACCTGCATCAAATTTAAAGATAAAAAAGATTCCAAGCAGTACAAGTGTGATTATAAAAAACAGGTATTGTTTTAAGAAGTTTTTTAAGTTAAATGCTTTTTTATTATTTTCTCTCATTGAATTATTCTACTTATAATAAAGTTTATTTTTTATGTGATTGCTCACTTCCATATTCCAAGGATAAATCCAATTAAATAAGCTACCCCAATTGATAAAATAAATGATATTGCATTTCTTAGTATTGCAATTTTTTTATTAAAATATTTAATTTCCATGGGAAGGGTAACAATTCCAACCATCATAAGAGTTTGTACAAATGCTGCTATTTGAATATAACCTGCTCCGCTACTTAAAAGAAGCGCAGCTGTTGAAAAAGCTACCACTCCAGGAAGTAGAGTCACAGATCCTACAATAGATGACAGTAAAACACCGAGAGCTCCTGATTTTTCTCCAATTATTTTTTTAATTATCTCTGGATCAAGAATAGCCAGCATAAGTCCTATAACAGTAATTATACCAAGCAGCATAGGCAGTATATTTTTAAAAGAATTCCAGGCTTTTATTAGTGCTTTTTTTGTTTTTTGTCTGCTTTTTATAAATGAAATAATTAGAAATACTATAGCTATCAGATAAATTGTTCCATTAAAAATATAATTTCCCATTGCTTTTAATAAGTTATAATAAAAAAATCTAAACTAAGAAATCATCATATATGTAATAAAAATAAATAAAGAATCTACTAATTGCTACAGGTCGTTTGGATAATAGGGACACTCTTCACCCGAACACTCATTATTTTCCAAGAAAAATCTACACTCAATCTTATCTAAAGGCAATGCGTAACCCTGTGAAGAGAGATACTCCACTGCATTTTTAATCCCGACGAGATTACTTCTTTTACAGCAGCGTCTTCGAAATTTGGAGATCTCAATAAGAGTATCTGCAGCAACCGATAGTATATTGCCACGCTCATCATGCATTGGCGTAATTCTATTAATTATACTTGCAATGATACCTATACTATGCGCTGCCCCCGAAATTCCCATAAAGCCACAAGAATGAGCCGCCAACTTTGAGCCCCTGATCATCCCTTCTTCAATGTGTCTATCAGTTATTTCGTATCCATTGTTTCGCATGCAGGATAAAATAACTCCAGGAATAATATAGTGATGAAAACTACCGCCTATGGGGAAGGGGACACTTAAGCTCCAGATTCTTTCAATTTCGTCGAATACAGAATAAAACATTTTTATTGGTTCCTTTTCCTTCGATGTGAGAATAAATTGTTTAATTGCAGGAGCCAGGTTATCTAAATCTTCATCTGATATACCTTTAATTTTATTTGTAATCGCGTGATAATCATCCCATATGTATGCTTTCTTTGCTTCTTCCTTCATCTTTTTTTTGTCCATTTTCAATACCTCCCGCATATCATCTGAAAGTAAAATTTACTGGTCTTTACACGGCATCCTTGACAAACTCTATAGCGCAGGACTCCGGCAGGAAGATGCCCGCCGTAACCTCCATCACTTTCAGGACAGCCGCCGGAACAATGCAGCTAGTGCGGCACAGATATTTGGTAGCCAGCGTATAGGTCAGTGTCTCATTCAACGGTTTTGTCATTTCGCTGCCAATATCCAGTTCTATAAGCTCCTCTGCCAGCGCCAATACACGCTCACAGGTAGAAACGAAGGAAACCCGCACCTTTATCTGGCCGACCTTAATCGCCTCAATTGTTGTCTCCTGCCCGCAGATACCTGCTTTTACCCAGCAAACTGCCATAGTCAGCATGTCTCCTTTACTTGTTAAAAAAAACTAATTTAGTTATTATCATTTATGACTAATAAGGTTTCATATTAAATCTTTTTAGCTTCATTTTTATCTTTGGTACGTCGAAATATCTGATAAAAAATAACCGCAGTCAACATCTGGAAAGCAAAGCCAACTGCAATTGGCAGCATCTCCAAACCCTTAAAGCTTATAGCAGCTATACCGATAGCAATAGGCAAATTCTTCATACCTGAAGAATAGGTTATGGCTATATTCTTGCCACTTGTAAAGAGCTTAATGCTTACCAGGTAAGCAACTAAGAACAAGATAGGGAAAATTAAAATAGTTGATATCACCAAGGGTAACAATAACTCTATATTTTTAATAATTGGTAACATGTTGGTATTAATAGCCATGAACATTAGAGTAGCTATTATTATATAAGTATATTTTTCTCTGACAAATTTTGCATAGGCAAAAATTACTTTCATATATCTACCTTTCTTTTTAATTATCGGGCTACCAGTTCAATGATATGCAAGATTACTCCCTCCCTAGTTCTAGCTTCCTTCAGCTTCTTTATGTAGTCCAGGACTTCCTTCAAAATATCGGAAAAATCGTTTGGGTACAGCACTCTCGTGAACACTTCTATTCCTCCTTCAAGAGCCCCTGCCTTTTGGCCTCTTTCCGGATATTCTCCTCTGTTATGCCGAACTTTGCTTTGTTGGTGGCCATTGTTACCAAAGTATCTCTGTCGGGAAGGTTGCCGATAGCCACCAAAGTATCCTCACTGTAAAGTAGAGGGTAGATAGAGTCACCGAAATATTTCTCTGCAACAGAGACTAAATCATCTGGACTCCAGTTTCCCTGTTGTTTATCTATCACCTCGACCTCGTCTGTCTCCTTAAGCCAACCTTTCACTACCTCACGTACATACTCCGGCGGATATGTAGAACAGCAAGATTTTAATCCTCCATTTAATATAATTTTAATGTTCATTTTATTTCCCTCCATTTCATTTATACATAGCATCTACCACTGGAACCACCGTTGGGTAATATGCTGCTATATTCTTTTTTTCAACACTCACTACAGAGCCAAATATTTCCTAATTCCCAATGTGTAGCGTAAAATAGGCTTACATTTTCGCCGCTCTTGCCGTAGATATCACACTTATTTATTTTATTCCTCCTCCTTATGAGATTTGCTTAATTATGAGAGAACTATGAGACTCCTAGAGCCTCCCTGGCGATCTTCTTAGCAATGCGCTCAACATCAGCCATGTCAAAGTCGAGAGTAGACACCTTCTCCACCCCTTCTCTGGCAATTACTATCTCATAGGCATAGGGAATGTTCAGTCTCTCCAGCACCTTGCTGGCGCAGCGATTAGTACAGCCGTTGATGACGATGAGTTTCCTCGCCCTCAGGGCAATATCCACATGCACTTTTGACTCCGCGCCCACAGCCGTGATACAGCACATTCGGGCAATTTTATAAGCGTTTGTCAGTTCCACCGCCACCTGATGCCCAACCTGGCCCACACTAGCAGCTCCGTCGCAGGCCAGGATGATGTCCAAATTCTCGGCTTCCTTTGCACAAAGCGATAGCATCCTAATGGATGTTTCTTGCTTTTCTTCCTTAGCCATTTTTGTCCCTCCCGGGACATGTTCTTCTTTCTCCATATTATCTTCCTTACTTCTAAGCGTGTACGATTCTGACATTTCTTTATTCTCCTTTCATTTCAAATGTTTATCGCGATACTCTACTGCCCAGGGTGTTAAGGTATAATCGGGCATTTGGGGAAAAGTAATATCAAAAGGTATCGGATAAGGTGCTACCTTTGCCGTTTGTCGCATCCCCTCTAAAATCTTATCATACATACTATATGGAAAGGCCACGGTTACTTCATCCTCTTGCGCTAAAGCGGTTTTACGGTCGCCAAAGCAGGGCATTCCCAACGCGATATCATTCGAGATGTAAGACTGGGCAATGGCATCGGCACACAGGCTCCATTCACCGCCAGTGGAAAAATGGACCCGGCCACCTTTTTTGTATAGATATCCCTGTATGACCCGCATAACTTGAGCAGTGGTGCCATACATAACCATGATATCCGGTTCAAAGTTTATTTTAGCTATAGGAGCTACCGCTACAGCTTTAAACTTTCCATAAGGGATTTTTGCTACTTTGGTAGTAAACTCGCTCGCTGATTTCAGATCGGCATGTAGCATTTTCGCTATTTCACCGTTTTTCATAATCTCGGGCTCTGGAATTAACCCCATGGTCACACCACCCACGATGCAAGCCATATCATTGGCAGTAAAATAAATGGATCGGCCATAATATCGCACTATGGCGGTAATCTGACAGGTATTCATAGGATAATGTGGGCGCGTGATGCCAGAAACCCGTTCCTCCAGTGTTTTATAAAATTTTACTCCAAAGGGATAGGTCTTAGGCCGTAGCATAGCCGATAATTCACAACATACTTCAACACTTCTTGTTTTAGTTTCCATTTTATTACCTCCTCTAAAAATTTAATTTTTTATTTTGAACTCCCAAACCAGTGGAACTTCTGTTCTCCGGCAGTGATCATAACGTCTGCCACCAAATTTACGTCATCATTGGAAATGCCAGGCTGCTAAAAGGCCCTTGTTTGGTCAGATACAGATTTATTCCTCTTTTTCTTCAATATAACAAATGACCTTACCGACTTGTACTTCTTCACCCGGATTTACAATGGCTTTTACAAAAAAGCCGCTATAATCTGATTCGATAACAAAATTAGTTTTATCAGCTTCGACCTCAAACAAAGCCTCTCCTTTTTGAACAAATTCACCTTCTTTTTTATACCATAGATTCAATATACCTTTATCCATTGTTAGCGTTAACTTAGGCATGATCACTTCTTTAGTCACCTCAATACACCTCCACCTATAGATTCTTAAGTAATACCAAATATTTCGACTTTTACTTTTCCTTCCATAATATTTATCCTTTCTTTCTTAAA
>PEXF01000155.1 GCA_002779205.1 Candidatus Hydromicrobium americanum | reverse complement strand
ACTTCAACCGCTTCTTCTTCCAGTTCTTCAACTTCTTCTTCTGAAATACCTTCCGATTCTTCTTCTGTGACATCTATCTTATCAGTTATACGGGGCGAGCAGGATATAAAAGTTAAAATTAAAAATAATGATGTTATGATTATTACTGGCCAATTAATAGCTGGCATTTTAGATTTCATATTGCTTTTTCCTCACTTTTTTCTTTTATTAAGTTTTAACTGCAAATTTATTGAAAGCTTATTATAAATTAAATTTATTATTTTTTGAATAAAAGAAATAAAATATATATAATGTTATTTGATTATTTTATATTAAACCCAAGAGGTTAATATGACATCATTAGAAATAGCAGGTCTGGTTGCAATAATTTTGATTTCCGCTTTTGCAATAGTAGCAATAATCATTGCCATACCGTTATTTAAATTAATAAATAAAATTAAATATATGGCGGGAAAGCTAAATGAAAGCCTGGTCCCCATCGTCGAGAAACTAAATAACACCATAACTAACCTTAATACAGAGGTCAGCTCAATTGCGGATCTTACCCAGAGTATTAGTTCAATAGTAGAGCAGCTTGAAAAAGTTATAAGGCTTACCCGGATTCTGGTAACCAGTCCTATAATTAAAATAATAAGTGCTTCAGCGGGACTAATCAGCGGTCTTTCAAAAGCTGGTGCTGAAGGTAAAAAAAAGGAGGATGAAAAATGAATGTAGAAAAAGAGAAAACTGATGGAAAAAGTAGCTTTTTGGGTATAATGACATCATTACTTGTTGGTCTATCCGTAGGTTTTGTAATTGGAATTTTATTTGCTCCTAAGTCAGGGAAAGAAACAAGAAAAGAAATAAAAGAAAAGAGTGAAGAGCTAATCGAAAAGAGTAAAGCAGGTTTTGATATATTCGTTGGAAGAACTAAGGAATATGTAGATAGTGGTAAAAGCAAGCTGGCGGAGATAAAAAGCAGAAGTGAAGAATTTATCGAAAAAGGCAAGGGAAAAATCTCAGGATTTTCCAGGGTTTTAGGTTCTAAAGCCGGAAAAGCCAGGAAGAAAATAAAAAAAGTGATTGAAAAGGGAAAAGATACTGCAAAAAAAGTTGAAGAAGACCTGTCCTAGATAGGAAACTGGATTATATTGATTGAAGATAGACTTACCAAAGAGATTTTAAATACCTTACTTAGAAATGGTGCTGATTTTTCAGAAATTTTTGCACAAAGAAGAGTTTTCAATAATTTACGATTGGAAGATAGTAAAATTGAGAACTCAAGTAGTGGTTATGAATTAGGCTGTGGATTGAGATTGTGGGTCGGTGACAGTACTTTTTATGCCTATGTAGATTCACTTGAGAAGAATAAATTACTGAATGCAGCAAAAGTTTTAGGCTCCGCAATAAATGGAAGTAGCTCCCTTAAGGTTTTAAATCTTACTGAAACTAAAAGCTCCTATAATACAAATATAAAAAAATTCCCTGGTAAGGTTCATCCCGGAAGTAAGAAAAATACCCTTGAGGCGGTTGACAAAAGTTCAAGAGATTTCAGCTCCACCATCATCCAGGTTACATCGACTCTTTCTGATGCCGAGGAGGAAATATATATTGCAAATTCTTATGGTGCTTTTTCATTTGAAAAAATGGTAAAAACTTTTCTGGCAGTAAATGTGGTAGCCAGAAAAAGAAAGGATGTAAGGACAGGTTATAAATCACTGGCAAGAACAAGCGGCTATGAAGCATTTGATTTTAAAAATCCTAAAAGCCTGGCACGGGAAGCTTCTAAAATTGCAGTTAACATGCTTGGTGCCGTAAATGCGCCTGTAGGTGAACTTCCGGTGGTGCTAGGACCAGCATTTGGCGGGGTTATTTTTCATGAGGCTTGTGGTCATGGTCTGGAGGCTGATGCCATACTGAAAGATGCTTCAGTATTCAAGGATAAAATAGGAAAAAAGATTGCAAGTGATGTAGTAACTGCGGTTGATGATTCCACGCTTGAATACCATTGGGGTTCATATAAATTTGATGATGAAGGTTGCCCTTCTTCAAAGACAGTGCTGATAAAAGATGGAATTCTGCAGAGTTATATTTATGACCTACGAACATCAAAAAAACTGGGAGCAAAACAAACCGGTAATGGCAGGAGGCAGTCTTTCAGACATGTTCCTGTTCCAAGAATGAGTAATACCTATATAGAAAGTAGAGATGAAGACAGTGGGTCAATTATAAAATCTATAAATAAAGGCATATATGCCAGGGAATTTGCTGGTGGTGCGGTTGATCCGGCAACAGGAGATTTTGTATTTGGAATAAGTGAAGGTTACCTTATAGAGAATGGTAAAATCAGTTTTCCCATAAGTGATGCAACTCTTATTGGGAATGGTCCGGATATACTAAAAAAGATTGAGGTGGTGGCAAGCGATTTAGATTTTGCCCCTGGCTTTTGCGGAAAAAGCGGCCAATCAATTTCAAATGAGGTAGGCCAGCCAACCATAAAGGTAAGTAAAATTACTGTAGGAGGCACAGAAAATTAGGATGCAAGATGATAAGAGATATAAAGTTAGAGACAACCAGTTAATAAATATATGCAAGGATACGGCTTCCAGGATAAATAAACATGCAGTAGATGAATTTGAGATTTTTGCTGCAAGCTCTGTAGAAAATGAAATAGAAATTTTTAAAGGAAAAGTAGAAACACTATCATTTTCAGATTCAATTGGTATAGGTATTAGAATTTTTAAGGATAAATCAATAGGATATGCATATACAACTGTACTTGATGAAAGCAGTATTGAAGACTGTATCTGGAAAGCTGTATACAACTGTAAGATTACCGGAAGAGAAGATTATAATTATCTGCCCAGGGAAGAGGAATCCACATTTAAACAGAAACTTATAGGCGATAAGTCATTATTCCGGGAGGATTTTCTGGACTATGATATAGAAAGCAAGGTTACACTTGCAAAGAGATTGGAGACTTTAACGAAAAGTAAAGATGCTAGAATTGTTGACATTAACAATGTTATGTATAATGACAGTATTTATGAAACAGCAATTCTAAATTCAAATGGATTTTGTGATAAGTATAAGACAACTACATGTTTGATTTATGTAAATGCAATTTCCAAACAGGGTGAGGATACTTCGACAGGTGATTTTTTCGGGTGCGGCAGGGCTCCAGGTGATCTTGATCTGGAAGAAGTCGCAGGAAAAGCAGCTGGCCGGTCTGTTTCAATCCTGGGCGGGAAGAAAATCAAATCACAAAGAGTCGACCTTCTTCTGGACCCAGTTGTTTCAGCACAATTCTTAGGTATTATTGCCGGAAGTCTGACGGCAGATTCTGTGCAGAAAAGAAAATCACTTTTTGAAGGTAAAATCGGGCAGAAAATATTCTCTATTGATATAAATATATTTGACGATGGGACTATACCTGATGGGCTTTCTTCAAAGCCATTTGACGGGGAAGGAGTCATCAAGGGTAAAACCTGTGTATTTGAAGATGGATACCTGAAGACTTATCTTTATAATACCTATACTGCAAGAAAGGATAAAACCCTGTCAACAGGTAATGCAGTAAGAGCTTCCTACCGTTCGACACCAGAAGTGGGCATTTCAAACTTTTATCTGGAGCCGTCAGATATTGATTTTAGCAAGCTTCTGGGTGACATTGACATGGGATTTTATGTTATGGATATAATAGGTCTTCATTCAGGCGCCAATCCCATTTCAGGACAGATTAGTGTGGGCGCGAAAGGAATATGGGTAGAAAATGGGAATTTAAGGCATCCGGTAAAAGAAGTAACTATTGCTACAGATATTTTAAGTTTCTGCAAGAGCATTAAAAAGGTTGGAAATGACTTAAGATTTATCCCTTCGGGTGGATATATAGGCAGCCCTTCGCTTCTGGTAAGAGATGTGACAGTCAGCGGAAAATAATTCATATTCCAGGCATATAAATAGCCTCTTAGAACTTCTTGCATGGTTAACTTCTATAGGAGTCTGAATCTTTATTACCGTGCGGTTAGCCTGCGATAATAAATTTTACGTAACCCACCGTTTTACATATTATGGTTACTATTAGTCCGGCAATAAGCACCCCGATAAATATATGCAGTAGAGCTTTTTTGGGGGGTATACCAAAAACAAAGGCAATAAGTGCTCCTGTCCAGCCGCCGGTGACCGGAAGTGGTATTCCTACAAACCCTGCCAGGGCATAACTTTCATATCTTTCAAATCTTTTTGAATATTTTCTTCTGGTACGCTTGAATAGCCAGGTAAAAAATCTATTGGCGAGACTGGATCTATTCATAAGAAATTTTGATACTGGCTCCAGTATCCACAATATGGCAGCTACCGGTATCATATTTCCCAGCACTGATATTATATAAGTTTCAAAAATGTTCATTCTGTAGGTCAAAAGTGCAACAGGAATAGATGCCCGGAGTTCACCTATGGGAGTCATAGCTGTAAAAAATGTTGCTATTCTTGGTGATAGATATTCAAAGAAAGTTGGGAAATCTATAAAATCCATATCAATTTTTTTATTTTTAATTATTTTATGCTATATTTAAAAACTAATTATAAGTTATTAAAGCAAAATTTTATTTATTATATAAGTTGAATATATTACAGTCAATTGTTTTAGGTATAATTCAAGGCATTACTGAGTTTTTTCCCATAAGCAGTTCGGGTCATCTGGTAATTTTTCCTTATTTTTTTAACTGGGATTATATACCGCTCTACTTTACGGTTACGGTCCATTTTGCCACACTTGCCGCAGTAGTTACTGTTTTTTATAAAGAAATCTTCAGAATCATAAGAGCGGTAATTTTAGGTATTTTTATTAGGAGCGAGAGGTCTTCCAGCAATTTTAAACTTGGTATTTTATTAATAATAGCCAGTATCCCCGCTGTAGTTGTTGGATTTTTCCTGGTTGATTACGTGGAAAGTTTGTTTAGTAAACCTGTAGTAGCAGCAATATTTTTACTTGCCACTGCATTATTCCTGTGGCTGGGAGAAATGAGGGGGAGACACATTGAAGCTGGACTTACAAACAGCCAGGGCAGCCCGGGGGGTAAATATTCTTCTTCCGGGAGTAAAGGAGATAAGAAAAGTGATTTAATTGGAGAAATTGATCTTACCGGAATCGGCCTAAAAAAAGTAAAGTTTAACTTTTTCATAGCAGCGGTGACCGGGATAGGACAGGCTTTAGCCATTTTACCCGGAATTTCAAGATCGGGTACGACTATTTCATTTGCCAGGTTTTTTGGCGTAAAAAGAAGTGAGGCAGTTAGATTTTCATTTTTACTGTCGGTTCCTGTTATTATTGGTTCCTTTGTATTTGAACTTTACCAGTCCTCCAGTATTATTTTTGAGAATAATACTGGTATGATTCAAAATCTCGCGACAGGATTTTTATCTTCTTATCTGACTGGACTGTTTGCCGTAAAGTTCATTGTTTATATGACCAGAAAAAAGAATCTAAATGTATTTGCCATATATTGTATTTGTCTTGCAGCAGTAGTTTTTATTTTTTTTATGATAAAGAAATTTATCTAAAGGAGAGTGAACACAAGTACTATGAAAGGTGTTATATTAGCAGGTGGGCTTGGGACCCGGCTTATGCCTTGTACAAAAATCACCAATAAACATTTACTTCCAGTATACGATAAACCAATGATTTACTATCCTCTTAGAACTCTGGTAAGTGCAGGGCTTGAGGATATAATGATAGTTACCGGGGGTAATAATGCCGGGGATTTCTTAAGACTTCTGTGCAATGGCCGGGAGTTTGGGCTTAAAGATATAAGCTATACATATCAGGAAAGAGAGGGGGGTATAGCGGATGCTTTGAGGCTGGCTGAGAATTTTATAGATAATGATAAAGCGGTGGTAATGCTTGGTGATAATATAGTAAAGGATGATATTTCAGATGCAGTAAGGGAATTCGAGAAGCAGGATATAGGGGCAAGAATATTCTTAAAAGAAGTCAGTGACCCGGAAAGATTCGGGGTTGCTGAAGTTAAAGAAGGTAAAGTAATAAATATCGAGGAAAAGCCTAAAAAACCAAAAAGCAATTACGCGGTTGTAGGTATCTATATGTATGATAGTGATGTATTTGAAATAATTAAGACTCTTAAACCTTCAGACAGAGGTGAACTTGAAATAACTGATGTTAATAATGAATACATCAGAAGAAGCACAATGAGATATTCCATTCTTGAAGGCTGGTGGGCGGATGCGGGTACCTCATTTGAAGCATTATTCAGGGCAAGTCAGCTGGTAAGAAAAGCTTTAGTAAATGATAAATCTTCGGATTGATATTTTACTGGCCAGTGTCTGTCAGATCTGTACTATTTTTGTTGATTTGCAGTAAAAACATCTGCTTACATTATGTGAGCTTTTCCATCTGTTATCTGAAGTTAAAAAAGCCCAGGTAAGGGAGTCCATATCTTTTTTATTATCTGAGTTCTGGTATATGAAGGCATTTCCTTTTTCTTTTACAGTACCAATGAATTTATAAGTGTTTCCACATTTCAAGCATTTATACATCTAACCTCCTTAATAAATAAATTTCAGTTAATATAGGTTATTATAGTATATTACAATATAATATCAATACATATTATATAAATTTTAAATAAAAAATGATTTTCGGTATAATTTTTTTATACTTAAAAATGATAAGCGTAAATTTATTTGACTAAAAAAAACAGCTTTGATAATATCATCTAAATATTATTAACAAGTATTTTTTTAAATGCCATGCAAATGCCAGTACCAGAACAAAAAATAAGAGTAAAGATTAAAAGAGAAGTCGTTTTTATAAACGTAGATAAAATAGAGATGATAGAATACCTGTAATTTTTAATGTAAAAAAATACTATAGAAGGGAAGAAGAATGTCTGAAGCTATTTATCAGTTGACTGATTCGAGTTTTGAAGTTGAAGTGATTAATTCGGAAAAGCCGGTTCTTGTGGATTTCTGGGCTGTATGGTGTGGACCCTGTAAGATGGTTGAACCAGAACTTGATAAACTGGCAGAAGAGAAAAGTGGAGAACTGAAAATTGGAAGACTGAATGTGGATGATAATAGGGATATCGCCATAAAATATGGCATAACTGCTATTCCAACATTATTATTATTTAAAAAAGGGCAGGTAGTTAAAAAACTTATCGGTGCTATGTCCAAAAATAAAATATTAACCGAGATATCTCAATTTTTATAAAATTAATGGGCAGTATTTTTGTTGGTACTTCAGGGTATAGTTATGCTGATTGGAATATTAACTTTTATCCAGCAGGACTGGACAAAAAAGACCAGTTAAGTTACTACAGTACGGTATTTAATACGGTTGAAATAAATTTTACTTATTATAGTCTTCCATACCCCCGCATATTTAAAAACATGGCAGAGAAAGTTAAGGGGGATTTTGTTTTTTCAGTAAAAGCTCATAGTGGTGTTACCCACACCAGAGATTTTAAAAAGGAAGATATTTTAAAATTTATCGGTTCACTCAAGCCGCTAATTGATGAAGATAAAATGGGGACGGTACTGCTGCAATTTCCATGGGCTTTTAAGTTTAGCCAGAGTAACTGTGACTATTTAAGCCGGATAAGAGAAAATTTCAGAGACCTGGAACTTTGCGCGGAATTCAGGAATAATAGCTGGTTAAGGGAAGAAACTATAGATCATTTAAAAAATTTAAATATGGGATTCTGCAATGTAGATGAGCCCCGGATTAAAGGACTGCTCCCATCTACAAGCATTAGTACTACTAGTACTGGATATATCAGATTTCACGGAAGAAATGACCTTAACTGGTGGAAACCAAAATATGGGTATCAGAGATATGATTATCTTTATACCGCAGAAGAGCTCAGCGAGTGGGTACCCAGAGTAAAAGAAGTGGCGAAAAATACCAAAAAAACCTATATCTATTTTAATAATCATTATAAAGCGCAGGCTGTAAGATCGGCAAAAATTCTCCAGGAACTTATTGAAGATAGTGATATTTCTACTTCACAAAATTAGACTAATTATATAAAATCTATTAAACAGTTTTGGGACAGTTATTTATAAATGGGAAGGATATAAAGGTATAAGGTATGTTTAAAAAAGTTGACAGCAAAGTAGATCTGGTCAAGCTGGAAGAAAAAATTCTAGATTTCTGGAAGAAGAATGATATTTTTGAAAAAAGTCTGAAAAAATCTAAAGGCGATAAAAAGTTTGTATTCTACGAAGGACCTCCGACTGCTAACGGAGCTCCAGGAGTACATCATGTCCTGTCGCGTGTTTATAAGGATATTTTTCCCAGATATAAGACTATGAAGGGTTATTATGTGCCCAGAAAGGCTGGCTGGGATACTCATGGGCTGCCGGTGGAACTGGAGATGGAAAAAGAGCTGAATATTAATTCCAAAAAAGAAATAGAAGAAATCGGCATCGAAAAATTTAATAAGCTCTGCAGACAAAGTGTTATGAGATATGAGGAAGACTGGAAGAAACTTACTGAACGT
>PEXF01000113.1:7319-8512 GCA_002779205.1 Candidatus Hydromicrobium americanum | reverse complement strand
TCTAATGATGAATCCCCTGGATAGAGAAGCAATGTCCCAACTCAAGAAGGCAGTTTATCATGATATTCTCCCTTTTATTGCAAAAAAAAGCGATATTGAACATCTTATCTCTGAACACTACGGACCAAAGATGCCTGAAGAAATAATGGTGCCTCAATATGAGAAAACAAAAGTTAAAGTCCCGTCTCTTCTTAAAAAATATACTTTTGAGAGCTTTATTACAGGAAAGTGTAATGACCTTGCTTATTCGGTTTCCTTTTCCGCTGCCAGAGGTTATTCCGAAGAGCTAAACCCTCTCTTTATATATTCTGATGTTGGGATGGGTAAAACCCATCTTTTAGTGGCTATATGGAATTACATAATTGAGCATGGACGACAAAGACAAGTTTTTTTCACATCCTCCGAGAGCTTTGTAACTGCTCTAAAAGAAGCATTAGAAACACACAGGTTGACCGAGTTTAAAGAACAATATAATAAAGCAGATGTCTTGCTTATAGATGACATTGGACTCATAGCAGGAGATGAAGTGGCACAACAACATTTTTTTCATATATTCAATGACCTTTACCAAAACTCTAAACAAATAGCAGTTACTTCTGACCGTCCACCAAAAGAGCTTCCAACTCTTTCCGACCGCCTTAAATCAAGATTTGAAGGAGGTCTCATAGCAAAAATAGACCCTCCTGACCTTGAAACACGAACCTCTATCCTGAAATCTAAGGCAAAAGATATAAATATTGCACCTGAACTTATTTCTTTGATTGCTCGTGAGGTAAGTGGCAATGTAAGAGGACTTGAGGGAGTTTTAAAAGAAGTCATTGCATACAAAAAATATAAAAAAGAAAAGTTGACAAAAGAAATTGTAGAAGATATACTAATTAGAAGGTCAGTTATTAAACCTTATACCTAATGGATAAGTCAAAATTCTTTGAGTATTTGAGAAAGCCGTTGATGGGTGAGAAGAAAGCATTGGGATTAGATATTGGAACCCGTTATATAAAACTTGCCCAGGTAAAGAAAACCGTAGGAGGTTATTCACTTGAAAAATATGGGAAAATAGAATTGCTCCCAGAGGTAATTGTTGACAGGGAGGTTATGGACCAAGGAGCTCTCATTGAAAACTTGAGAAAAGTAATAGAAGAAAGCAAGATTGGAGAGAAAAAGGTATCCACCGTTATATCTGGAAAAAATGT
>PEXF01000113.1:1776-7299 GCA_002779205.1 Candidatus Hydromicrobium americanum | reverse complement strand
CTAAAATCCCGAGAAAACGTGAAGAGAAAGAAGTATTGGGAGCACTTGCCAAAGAGAATATTCCATTTGACCTTAAGGATGTCGTAGTAGACTTCAAAAAGTTAAAAGAAAAAGACGAAAACCTTGAGCTTGTGATGGTTGGAGCAAAAAATGAAGTTCTCTACCCCTTAATAGATGTTTTAAAGGATGCAGAGCTTTTGCCTCATAATATTGATATACATCCTTTTATTCTTCAATCTGCTTATCAAAAATATATAACCACAGAAGGTGCCTATCTTTTAGTAAATATTGGGTTTGAGCATATACTGATAACTCTCATACGCAACGGAGATTATGTATTTGATGATGAAATTCCTATGGGTGTACGCACTTTCATTGAAGAAATTCAAAGAGTATGTGGAGTCGGAGCTGTAGAAGCAACTAAAATGCTTCAAGGAAAAGAAGTCCAGGATGTAAAAGAAAAAGATATGGAACGTGCAAAAAATACTACAACTAAAAGATTGTTATCCCGAATTGAGAGATTGTTGCCAGAGACCACCGAACTGAAACTTATTATTTTAGGTGGCGGAGGAGCAGGTATTCCTGGAATTAAGGAAATCTTTGCTAAAGAATTTAATACAAACTGTGAAATCGGAAATCCATTAAGAGAAATGGAGTGCGAGGAAAACATCCCAGAGCATCCTTATCAATTTGATATAGCTATTGGCTTAGCTATATCAAAATTAGAGCGCACAGGAGTTAATCTCTTGCCATTTGAAGAGAGGATAGAAGAGAGGAATAAACTTCTCCAAGCTCTTGACCAGGGACTTCCTTTTTATAGTTTTATTGTAAGTGCTTTAATTCTTTCCCTCGTGGTTCTTGGGTTGACGAAAAAACAGCACAGAATCCAAAGAGAAATTGAGGATATGAAAGTCCAGCAAGAAACACTCATACCCAAAGCAACTGAAGTCCGAGAGCTAATGCAAAAAGACAAAGAAGTAAGAACTAAAGTGAAAGTTATACAGGATTTGTCTGAACATAAATACGGAAGAGTCAAATTGTTGGATGAAATAAATCATTTGCTTCCTGGATATACATGGCTTGTGGCTTTGAATGAGGAATCAGCAGACTCAGCAAGTGTTAGCATCTTACTTCGTGGAATTACAACTTCAAACTTGGCAGTATCTGAATTTATGCGACGACTTGAGAATTCTGTGTATTTTAATAATGTTGAACTTCAATACACAAAAAGAGATGAAATTGGAGGAACTGAAACAACAGAGTTTGAAATACGCACGAGATTCAAAGAATAAAATTTGTTAAATGGTAATGGGTAATAAATCGTGACATTTAACCAACTAAGGAGGAGGAAAAATGAAGAACAAGAGATTCTTTCCCTATCTATTATCTGCTATCTACTGTCTACTATTTTTTACGGGCTGTGATGAGCAACAACCTCTGGATGACCCAGATAACGCAATCGTATCCGGATATGTCTACCAACTCGCAGTAGCAACTGATTCTGTGATTGACACAATCATTAGAGACACCCTCGGTATTCCGACAGACACACTATGGACTTATATAGACTGGGATTTCTCTATCCCTGTAGAAAGTGTTCAAGTCTGGGTAGAAAGTGACTGTGGCTCTGATGTCCCTTATCAGGGTCCGGATATAGATGGTTACACAGATTCAAATGGATTTTACAATATCCCGATATACTTGGGACATAGGGCAGTAAAAGACTGTGCCGGAAATATAACTGGCTATGAGTATGTCTACTTTGCAGATGTCAGAGTTTTTGTTGTATATAAGGGTCTCTTCTACGATTTCAAGGGTGGTATAACTCTCGGTAGAGCAAGGGAATTCAGATTATTCCCTATAGCTCTTGATTGGGTTAAACCAGAATAGTTTCAGTAGTGGCAAACCTATGTGTTTGCCCGCCAAGGAGATTAAATGACAAGAATTCGTAGAATTTTGGTTTCTTGCGCAGTTGTTATCATTGTTTTTCTGGGATTTTACAACTTTTTGATTAAGCCAAAGATTGAGCAAATCCGCCTCCTTAACAAAAAGCATGAAGATGTAGCAAAAGTTCTTGAGAGCTCTAAAGAATGTATAGATAAGTATAAGGATGTGAAGTCGGCATTTAATTCTATCTTGTCTCAGTGGAAAGTACTTGAAAAATCGCTTCCAGAAGAAGAAGAGATGCCAGAGATTCTTCGTGCTATGCATGAGATTGGTAAGAAAAGCAATGTTAAATCCCTTCTCTTTAAGCCACTTCCCAAAATTCCACGAGATTTTTATACAGAAAATCCAATTACGGTAAAAGTAATCGCCGGATACCATGAGGTAGGTAGATTTATGTCAGAGATAGCCGGATTGTCACGACTTGTGAATGTGAGCAAAATTAGGTTTGTATCATCAAAAAGCGAAGAGATGGTATTAGAGGCAGAGTTTATTGCCACAGCATACATAACAAAAAAATGAACAATCTATTACATAAATTTTTCTCTCTACTGCTCACTGCTCACTGCTTACTCTCTACTACCTACGGAGCAGATGTAACCAAGATAAAGATTAAAAAAGCAGATGATCGCGTAAAAGTTCTTGTATCCACTGACTGCTCGCAATATAAAGATACAGTGCTCCACAATCCTGAGAGAATAGTAATAGACTTTCAAAATTCGTTTTCTCATCTGCCAAAAGAGGTGGCTTCTTCTTATTCCCCACTCCTGAAAGTCAGAGCATCCCAATACATAATAGAGCCCCCAGTTACGAGAGTAGTGCTTGACCTTAACACTAAAACTCCCTATTCAATTTCTCGCATTAATGGAGGGATTGAAGTAAGTTTTAGCAGTACGAGATTTTATCCTCCACAAAAAGAACCATCCACAAAATCAAAAGAAAAAGTAATCCCAAAATTAAAAGCAAAGACAGTTCCGAAGGCAAAACCTAAACCAATAAAGCCGACAGAAGAAATATCTGTGCAACCCTTACTACCGGAAGCTTTCTATTATAACTCAAGAGGAAAGCGAGACCCGTTTAGACCATATCTTGGGGGCCAGAGCAAGGATACTCTCGTTGACATAGGAAGTGCAACAATAGTTGGGATAATGTGGAGCCCAAAAGAAAGATATGCATTAGTAGAAGATTCTCGGGGTAGAGGATATATACTTCAGGAAGGAAACTCAGTAAGCGGAGGTAAGGTTCTCCATATAAAAGAGAAAGAGGTAGTTTTTCTTATGCATGTTTTTGGAGGAACAAAAAAAGTAACTTTGAAAGTAATACCTAAAGAGTAGTAAAAATGAACCACAGAGAACACAAAATTTTTAACCCTTCGGGCTTGAGCCCCTTCACTTCGTTCAGGGCAAGCTCTCAAGGGCGAAGCCACGAATGGACACGAAGTAGGGCAAACCTTTAGGTTTGCAAAGTATGGGCAATTCATGAATTGCCCCTGTGGTTTATGTACTAAAAAGGAGGAAGTATGAAATTTATATCCCGATTTACTGTTTTATGTTTTCTATTTTCTGTTTCCTGTTTCTTGCCACAAACCATATTGGCTCGTAGAGACCGACTAATCTCTCTTTCGTTTGAAAATGCAGATATACATACAGTATTGCGTACATTTGCAAAACTCGGAGATGTAAATATTGTTGCATCTGAAGAAGTAAGGGGGAAAGTTACATTACAGCTTAACTCTGTTCCTTGGGAACAAGCATTCCAGACACTCCTCCGAGTTCACGGTCTTACTTCAGTTGAAGAGAAAGGAATACTTGGAGTTATAACAATGGAGGAGAGCGAGAAGCAGAAACGAATCATCCCTCTTGAGACACGAATCTTTAGAATAAAGTATGCAAAAGCAATAACAATTAAAACTACTGTCTCCGGTATGCTTACAGAGAGAGGAAGAAGTGAGGTAGATGAACGTACATCTTCATTGATTATTACAGATATCCCAGATGTCTTAAATAAAATAGAAGTTCTTATAGACATAATTGATACTCCTACTTCTCAGGTTATGATTGAAGCAAAAATAGTGGAAGTAGATTATAAAATTGGACGAGAGCTTGGAATTGATTGGTGGGTTGGCGATGAAGAAAATCCTGCTAAAGATACATATTACGGAGGTGGAGTAGAAACTCCTGTGGCTGAAAAAGGAAAATTCATCTTCGGGACCCTTCTGGATGGAATTAAGGTTAACGCTAAACTCTCAATGCTTGAATTGCAGGACAAAGCTACTATACTTGCACAACCAAAAATTGCAGTTGTAGATAATGAACAAGCTGAGGTTCTCTCAGGCAAAAAGATTCCAATCATTACTCTTGACCGCGCAGGAAATAAAATTATAAAATTTTATGATGTAGCTTTAAAACTTACTGTTACTCCGCATATAAATCCAGAAAATCAAGTTATGCTGGACCTCAATCCAGTGGTTTCTGACCTCTCTTCTGAAGCTACAGTAGAAGGCGGAATCATTATCCTCACAAACGAAGCTAAAACTACATTGATGGTAGATGATGGACAGACTGCTGTAATTGCTGGAGTTATCAGAGAAAAAGAAGGTACGGTCGTTCGCGGAGTCCCATATATTTCGAGAATCCCTCTTATCGGAAGATTATTTAAGTCAGTAAGCAAATCAAAAGACAAAACAGAACTTATGGTTTTTGTCACTCCTCATATTATCCCTGTCCAAAAGAAATAACTTCATCAAGCTAACAATAATTAAAAACAGCACACAGATTTGCACAGATTAAATCGTAGGGCAAACCTTTAGGTTTGCGTTGAGAAAACAGAAATTAAGAAATTGGAAACTGGGAATTTCCATTTTCTATTTTCTAATTTCTCTCATGAAATCTGTGGTTATCTTTGAAACGTGATTACAAAGTCATATTTAGTTGTAGCTTAAATCCGTCAAAAGGAACAAGCTCCCTGCACATACCAGCAGAGCAGGTAGCTCCACCTTTTTCCTTGCCTGCCCAGAGGTCAAGAAATACTGTAGATGAAGGTTCAAACTTTAGTCCAAATCCATACCATTCTATGCCACGAGCTTCTTCAATTACTTTCTTGGAGCGCCGAGTATAACTTGAACGCAGTGTAAGAACTTCCCAAATCGGAAATTCAATAGCTAACCCAACATCAAAAAATATTATAGTGCTATCTTGCCAGGTTACTGCATCTACTCTCTCTACAGAAAGAGTGGTTTCTATATTTTTAAAGCTTCCGTGAGTTTTGCTCTCTAATTCTCTGCGTTCTTCAAAATGAGAATCCACATTTCCATCAAGCAACAGAAACTTCATTGAGCTATTAAAATTCCCTAAATAGATGCCTCCATAGTATTCAATTATCTTCTTATCTCTGTTCTCTAAAGTAGTATCTCTGGTATATATTTCTGAATGAGAGAAATCAAGCACTACATCTCCGACTGCCTTTCCTACGGTTATTTGGAAGCCAATTTCGTCTCGCCCATTATTTATTGAATATCCACTCCGATTAAGAATAGGCATCAGATTATATCTATAAGTTATATTTCCTATTCCTAATTTA
>PEXF01000113.1:689-1619 GCA_002779205.1 Candidatus Hydromicrobium americanum | reverse complement strand
CCAACTGAACTCAAAATCTTCTCCCCATAGGTTTGTATATAAAGTATCTTCCGTTTTAAGTCGCAAGCCCCTGCAGGATAGCAAAAAGCCATATCTTGAGAACAAAGGAGTCCGAGCATTAATCCCAAATAAAACATCAGATGTGTCATTTAAAATCTTATACTTCATTTCCGACCTATCAATTTTCAACGGGATTCCCCAGATTTGCGTGAGCTCAAGACAGGATAATTTTGTCCCAACCTTTATACCTTCAATTAGGCACTCCTGTTCCGATGTCCTATCAGGTTCCATTCCAAGAATAAGTCCTTGCCCAAGAGTATAATAAAAATCTCCAAGAGCTACAGAAATTTCAGGACGCTCAAACACTATGTCTTTCCATGTTATATGTGTTGCACTCTTATCTTTAATCTTGAATTCTTGGTCCCAGTAAGTATAATATAAAATATCCAATCCTCCCTTAAAATTAGAGCCGAAAAATCTTACTGACACTTCATCTTCAGTAATTCCTTCGGTATCTGCTTTCAAACTCCAGGGATGTTGCCAGGTTCCATACCAAGTATCAAATATATTTGTTGCTCTAATTTCTAAAGCATAACTCAAATTCGGGAGAATTAGGAGGCAAAATTTAATCAGATTTTTCTGGCTCTTCAAGTTCAGTTTCTTGAAGCTTATCTTCTTTAAGAATGGATAAAAGTTTTTTGGCAATCTGCTCTTCATCTTTTTTCCTATAACCTATATGTTGATATAAAATCTCTCTATTTTTCCCTATAATAAAAGTATGTGGAAGTGCTTGCACTTGAAAAAGTTTCAGTATCTTCTGGTTATCATCATAAAGAATTAAGAATTCCCATTCCCATGATTTAACTACAAGTGGAACTTTTCTTTGTGTACGAGGTCCATCTTCATTAATGCCAACGAAAGTTACATTCT
>PEXF01000113.1:0-649 GCA_002779205.1 Candidatus Hydromicrobium americanum | reverse complement strand
AATACAATACTTGCACCAGGTAGCCCAGAATTCAAGAACTACAGGTCCCTTTTTTAGAAGAGAATCCAGTACTACCTCGTTATTATCTAAATCCTTAAGAGTAAAAGAAGGAGCTTGCGAAAGAATTAAAAAAAGTAAAATCATCTCTGCCTATCTCATCACTGTTATTTTCTCTGTTAGGTTGACTTTCCCATTACTAAGTCTCAAAAAATACACTCCATTTGGCACCTCTACTCCTGTTATATCTTTTCCATCCCATATAACTTGGTTAAATGGTTGATTAGTTAAATGGTTAAATGTCCGAATGAGTTTGCCTGAGAGGTCGTAAATACAGCATTTAGCATTTAGTATTTTGTCGTTAGCTAAATGCGAAATACTAAATACTATATGCGTTTCTTGAGTAAATGGATTCGGATAAACTTGTAATTTGAGTTGACAGTTAACAGTTGACAGTTGAGAGTTTTCTTCCACTCCTGGCAGACACTCATTTATCCAATTCCTCATTTGCGTTTCATTGAATCCTGTTCTCCAAGCGTGTACAGTGTGCTCCGAATCTGTTTCAAGGACATAATTAAGTGGAATATAGCCATCTTGATAGTAATCGCTCCATACAGAAGTAGATGCGTCCTTTAAGAAAAGACAACTATTA
>PEXF01000111.1:11320-25051 GCA_002779205.1 Candidatus Hydromicrobium americanum | reverse complement strand
TTGGCTTCATTGAAGCTCCTACTATAACAGGCTCGCCATTGGTCACCCCACCTTCTATTCCTCCTGCTCTATTGGTTTTTCTATAAAATCCATCACCACTCCTATAGTAGATTTCATCATGGAAAAGGGTCCCGGTTTTACCAGTCACATTAAAACCATCACCAATTTCAACAGCCTTTATAGCCGGGATACTCATAAATGATCCAGCTATTTTACCGTCAATCCTTCTGTCCCATTGTGAATATGAGCCCAATCCAGGAGGTACTCCTGTAGCAATAACTTTGAATTTTCCACCAACGCTGTCTCTGTTCCTTTCAGCTTTAATTATCTCTTCTTTCATCTGTAAACTTATAGTTCTATCAGGACATCTTACTTCAGACTTATCAATTTCTTCTAACATATCATTATTTATCCTTATATCTTTACTAAAGACTGCCTTTCCAATCTGGCTCACATAACTAAATACATTTATTCCCAGCAGTTTTAATACAATCTTTGCAAATCCGCCTATGCATACTCTTACTGCAGTTTCCCTTGCGCTGCTTCTTTCTATTACGTCTCTTATATCATCCAGTCTATATTTTAAAAAACCAGATAAATCTGCATGTCCTGGTCTTGGATTCAATAATTTCTTTTCCAGATCTATATCACTGGCACCAGGAGGATTGATATTCATTACCTCTTTCCAATTATTCCAGTCCTTATTCTTAATTATAAAAGAAATTGGTGAACCTATACTTTTCCCTTTCCTGATTCCAGAAATTATCTCCAATTCATCCTTTTCTATAGACATCCTATTGCCTCTGCCAAAACCCTTCTGCCTTCTGGAGAGTTCGTGATTTAAAAAATCTATATCAATTAAAACTCCGGAAGGATAGTTATCTATTATTCCTACAAGGCCCTTACCGTGAGATTCACCAGCAGTTAAAAATCTCAAAAATATTGCACCCTTTCTATTATTTTATTTTTATTCATCTTAATCACCTAAATTTTATAATATATTTCAGCAGTAATATAAGCACTTAACCTTTCATATTCGTCTCCAGTGGATTGTATAATATAATATCTTCAATTGTTACTATTCTGGGCATTTTCCCCATAGTTTGTATAAAATTTAATAGGGGTATTCACTTAATTGGAGCAAACACTATATGTAGTGCTGGTTTAGCTCAATATCGTTACGTAAAAAGCTGTATATAGTATCTACCGAAGTCAAGTAAATACCCCCATTTTACATTATTTTTAGGTATAGGAATAAAATCACTCTCTTTTACCTTAAAAAACTTATATACCATTTTAAAATATTATCACCCCAAAATAAAGATATAATACTCCCCAGCGATATAAAAGGTCCAAATGGTACTGCCTGCTTTAATTTCCCCTTTTTAATAGCAATAAATGAAAGACCATATATTGAACCAGCCAGGAAACCTAAAAATAAAGCTGTTATTACATTTCTTACAAGAAATGCCCCTACCATTAAACTTAATTTGACATCACCCATTCCCATACCCCTGGGATATATTAAGTGAATTACAAGCATGAATAAAAAAGCACCCAGACTGAATACCAGAGGCATCCACCACCTTGATAGATCAGAAATAATACTTAAAGCCAACCCTACTACGGTAAAAGGCAGTACTATTACATTTGGAATTATTCTAAAATCAATATCAATAAAAGATATTACAATAAGAACACTGCATAAGATTATACCGACAAGAGTTTTTATAGTTAATCTAAAAAAAATATAATTGGCAAGGAATAATAGACTTGTTAGTACCTCTACTAACAGGCTGGTTACCGGTATTTTATTTTTGCAATACCTGCATCTTCCCTTAAGCATGATAAAGGATACTAAAGGTATGTTATCATAGAAAGCTATTTTTCTCTTACAGCTGGGGCAAAAAGAAGCTGGTTTAATAATGGATAACTTTCTAGGTACTCTATGTATCACTACTTCTAAAAAGCTACCTGCAACCAGTCCAGATATTATAAATATTATATAAAAAATTACTTCTCTTATTTCCATTATAATTATTACTTGTTTACTGCTATTTTTATTTTTTAACTATTAAATTATTTTCTATATTATCTAAAATCATCTTTTTTATATAATCTGTTTCAGGTATTATATCAAACCAGACCTTAAAAGATAGCGCTGCCTGATTTACCAGCATATCTATGCCGTTTATAACTATAGCTCCCTCCCTTTTGGCTTTTTTCAAAAACTCAGTCTCTACAGGTTTATAAACCATATCAAAAACAAATTTTCCTCTAAGATTCCAGCCGACAGGCACAGGAAGCATATTTTTATAAGATTCAATATCCATCCCCATCGGGGTACAATTTGCAATTAAATCAATTTCTTCTACTTTGGTGCCGATATCATTTATACTGGTTAAAACTTCTATTTTTTCACTGCCTATAATTTTGAAATTATTTATAATTTCGGCTCCCTTTTCTTTAATCTTGTCGTATACATATATTTTTTTAACCTGTTTTGTAAGCATTCCATAAATAGAGCTTCTGGACGCGCCACCTGCTCCAATTACCAGACACTGTTTACCGGCCCATTTAAATTTTTTATCATCTAATGATTTTATAAAGCCACCTACATCGGTATTAAAGCCCATTGAAGTCCCGTCCTTCTGATTAAACTTTACTGTATTTACCGATTTTATAATTGAAGATACTGTGTCCAGTCTGTCAATTAATTTAAAGACCTCTTCCTTATAAGGCATAGTTACATTTAATCCCACAAAACCTAATTTTTTTGCACCATTAAATGCTTCTTTAAGATTTTCCCGGGGAAATTCAAATGCCAGATAAACTGCATCTTTTGAGTATTTGCTGATAAAATAATTCTGAATCTTCGGGGATAAGCTGTGCCTTACAGGATTACCAATAAGAGCTATTATTCTTGTGCTGGAGCTAATCATTTTATTTATATCTATTGCTATTATTAATTATTATATTATTACCGCTAAAATTTGATATCGAATATACTATATTTTTTACTATCTTTAATTTCTTCTATTTTTACATCTGTTACTACTGAAAACGCCGGACCTTTTTTTACCTCATCTATAAATTGCTTCAATTCCTCCTCTTCTCCCTGACAGACTACTTCCACTTTGCCGTTAAATGTATTTCTCACATAACCGCTTATATCGTACTTGCTTGCTATAGATTCCACAAAATACCTGAAACCCACACCTTGAACTCTGCCGAACAGCACAACCTTATAAGTTTTAATATTTTCAATCATATATCTTTTAAATTAATTATTATAATGTTACTAAAAATTTTTTATATTTTCAACTTCTTAAACTTAGGTAGCGTCAAGTTTTATCTAAGTCAGCCGTAAAACTCCCACCCTAAGGAAGAAGATATAAGGCTGACTATATTTTAAATCCATCATCCTTTAATTCTAAATATTGAAAACGGACTTAGTCTGCCAAGATCACATATAATAACCAAATCATTAGGATTAGCGCAGTCAGTCTCAGTATTATCCGATACCGATATCATCTTCCCTACCATAATTTTTTTAGGATTTTTATATGGCTGCAATATATCTATAACCTCTCCAACCTTGAACTGGTTCTTTACATTTATAATCGGGCCATTATATTTATTGCTAAAATCATGGTATATGCCTATAAACCTGTATTTTTTGATATAACCAACATTATCATTATCCTCAAGTTCACTCCTGTCCTTTAAAAACATAAAGCCTGAGGTAAAGTTACGGTGAGAGCATTTATCAAGCTCGCGGGTTAAATAAGATATTTTTTGATCTGTAAATTTATTCTGCGCAATATAATCCAGCGCTCTCCTGTAAACCCAGGTTGTAAGACTTACATAATTTTCTGTCTTTATTCTTCCTTCTATCTTAAAAGCATCTACACCTATATCTACTAGTAACTTTAATTCAGGCAGCAGGCAGAGATCTCTTGAATTGTATATATAAGTTCCTCTTCTATCCTGCTCGACCGGGAAAAATAAGTTTGCTCTTTCTTCTTCCATTAGATAATACTTCCACCTGCAGCTATGCGCGCATTCCCCTCTATTGGCATCACGACCGGTCATATATTTGCTCAACATACATCTCCCGGAATAGGATATACATAATGCCCCATGTATAAATATTTCAATCTCTACATTGGTTCTGTCTATGATATTTTTTAAATCAGAAAAATTTATTTCTCTTGCAAGATTTACCCTGTTTGCTCCAAGCTTTTCAAAAAAATTTACTCCAAGGTGGTTATTTATATTGGTCTGTGTGCTTATATGTATTCTTCTATCCGGTAGAATTTCCTTTGCAAGTTCCAGTGCACCAAAATCTGATACAATGATACCATCCAGATTGATGCTTTTTAGTTTATTTAAATATTCTCTGAATCTGGCCAGTTCATGGTCATAAACTATAGAATTTAAAGTAAAATATAATTTGACTCCATACTTATGTGCATACCGGACACCTTCTTCTAATTCTTCAATGCTAAAATTACCTCTGATGCTTCTTAGATTAAATTCCTTCCCACCCACATAAACAGCATCTGCTCCATAGTTAACTGCATATTTTAGAATATTCAAATTATTGGCAGGTACTAAAAGTTCGGGTATTTTTTTATCTTTTAACATAATTTGATAGAATTACTTTTTTATAAACTTTGTAACTGATATGCCATCGCCTATATCAAAAAAATAACTGCTGAAACTATCCGAATCTGTTATATATCTTATATATTCTTTAATTCCCTTTATGCTGTTTAAATCATGCCTGCTGGTTTCTTTTTTAAATATTTTATTTTTATAAAAAATATTATCAGCAATTATTAAAGCTCCAGATTCCAGCTTATTTTCTAAAGTTTTAATATACCGGGGATATTCATACTTTGCCGCATCAATGAACACCAGATCAAAATTACATTGTAGTTCTGGGATTAATTTTAAAGCATTTCCGGTTAAAAATTTAAATTGCTTTTTCGGAAATTTGCTCCTGATGAATCTTGTAGCTCTTTTTACCCTGTCATGATTCAAATCTATTCCTGTATAATACCCATCTTTTAAATTTTTAACCAGAAAATATGAGGAAAATCCATTTCCGCACCCAATCTCTAGAATGTTCTTTGGACCAGTCAGAAGACAGATTATTTCCAGAAACCTTCCTGTAGTTACATCTATTATTGGTATTTTTTTTAAAGCTGCTTCTTTTTGTAAACCAGCTAATAATTTCTTCTCCAGATCTGCATTTTTTTTGAGACCGGCCAGCATTGTTTTTTCTTTAAGATAGGCCTGTAACTGGCTAATTTGTGTTATTTTGAACTCTTGTATGTTCTTCATAATCAATAGAGAAATGATGGGTATGTTTTACCGGATCATCAACCACATAGTATAGGAAATCTACATCTGCAGGATTTAAAGCTGCTTCTATTGATGCCAGCCCGGGATTACAGATAGGAGTTGGTGGAAGACCAGCATACATATAAGTATTATATGGTGAATCAATTTCTTTATCTTCATTGGTCAAATCCTCATCCCACTTATCCAGGATATAGCATAAGGTAGCATCAATATCCAGTTTCATATTTATATCCAGCCTGTTATGGATAACTGCTGAAATTAAAGCCCTTTCTTCCGGGACATATGCTTCTCTCTCAATCAGAGAAGCAATTTTCAGTACATCATAGTGAGATAAACCTTTATTTTCTGCAAACGAGTAGTCCAGACTTTCTGTTTCAAACTGATATTGGGCAAGCATCATTTCAATTATGTTTCTCGTAGAATAATCTATTGTTACCTCATAAGTTTTTGGAAATAAAAATCCTTCCAGGCTGGAAGCATCTTCTAAATAACTATAACTATAATTACCGATATCCACAGCCTCTTCCATATCCTTATATTCTATAAAAGGTATTTCCTGAGCTACACTTTCAATAATTTGCTTTACCGTAAAGCCTTCCGGAATGATAAACTTATAAGTCACAACTGGCGGGCCTGCTACTATTTTATCCAGAACCTTCTCATATTCAGAATTTGTTTCTAATGTATATATGCCAGGTATTAAACTTTTTTCCTTGCCTCTCTGTTCTACAAACAACCTGAAAAGAAATGCATTATCAATTATTCCTTTTTCCTCCAGCAGGCTGGCAATTTCTTTTAAGGTCATCCCCTCTTTTATTTCAAATTCGACTTCAACTCCTGCCGGGACAATCTCTTTTTCTTCTCCCCTGAAAAGACTGCATGAAACTAAATAAAAGGAAAGTAAAGGTATTACCAGTAATATGATTACTAAATTTATCTTATTTATAAACTTATTATTTACTGCTTTCAATTTTCCTCTTTTGCCTGTCCAAATAATCTTTTAGAATTATACCTGCTGAAAATTTATCAATTATCTTACTTTTAGATTTTTTCTTTAGGAGTTTTAATGGAATTTTTGTCGTATACCTTTCATCAATGTAATCAACTTCAATGCCTGTGCTCATTACTATATCTTCAACAAAGCTGGTCACCTTTTTTGCCTGAATGCCTACCTCCCCCTTCAGGGTATATGGTATCCCCACCACTATTTTTTTAATCTTATATTCATTTATTAATTTTTGAAGTTTTTCCTTTACTTTTTTGTCATTATTAAATACTTCAAGCGGCGTAGATATGATTTCCAGTTTATCTGAAACTGCTGCTCCTATTCTTTTATCTCCTATATCCAATCCCAGAATTCTCATTTTCCTTTCTTAAAGTATTTTAAAACTCTATCTCTTACAAAATCAATGGCACCGTCTAAAGAATCGGGATCTGAACCACCTAGCTGTGCGAAGTAAGGTTTTCCCCCGCCTCCTCCTTTTAACTTTTCACTGACTTCCCTGGCAATCTTACCACAATCTATTCCTTTCTTTACCAAATCCGCAGTAGCCTGAAGCAGCATAACCGGCTTATTACCTAAAATATTACCAAAAATAATAAAAGTATTTTTCCCTTCAAAGTAATTTTTCATCTCATCACCTACTATTCCCATACTTTTAATTTCTATAGTAGGAACCAGTTTTGAGTTTGAAAAATTGAAATCAATAATCTTTAAACTATTGCTCAATGGGTCGTATTTAAATTTATTTATTATTTCCTTTTTTGCAATTTTTATCTGTAATAATGTCAGCTCTTCTTCCTTTTTCTTTATATTATCTTTAATGTCTTTTAAAGTATCCAATACCCTATTATCTTCCACCTCCAGGCTGGCAGAAATATTATTTAAAATTCTTTCTTTGGCTGCCAGATAATTATATGCATGCATACCAGTCGCTGCCTCAATTCTTCTTAAATTAGCACCAATACTGGTCTCCATTATAATTTTAAATATACCTATATCTCCTGTTCTATTTACATGAATACCACCGCAAAGTTCTCTGCTATAGTTATTTATTTCTACTACTCTTACAAACTTACCATACTTTTCACCAAATAGAGATATGGCTCCTATTTCCTCTGCAAATTCTCTGGTAGTCTCGAAACATCTTACAGAGTCATTATTCTGTATTTTTTCATTTATCATTCTTTCTACTTTTCTTAAGTCTTCTTCAGATGGCTCAGTATAGATAGAATAGTCAAACCTGAACATATCTTCTCCTACAAAGGAACCTGATTGTTTTATTTCACTACCGAATACGTTTCTGAGGGCCCAATGAAGGAGGTGAGTTGCAGTATGATTTTTACTGATATTTATTCTACGGTTATAATCAACTTCTGCACTTACCTCATCACCCACTTCCAGTTCACCTTTTTTTACACCACCTTTATGGATATTAATACCTTCAACCGGAATCTTGCAGTTTGTAACGACAAAGAAATTCTCGCCTTTTCTAATAATTCCTTTATCTCCAATCTGACCACCTTTTTCTCCATAAAACGGAGTTTCCCTTAAAATTATTTCACCTTTTTCTCCTTCATATAACTTTGAGGTCAATTCCGTATTACCATTTTTATCAATTTTTATGATATTCTCTATTATCGTTTTTGCTTTACTCCTTTTATAACCAATAAACTCTACTTCCAGATTCTTATTTATTTTATGGTATATCTCCAGATTACTACCAATTTTTTTATCAAATAAAATCTTACTTTTAGATTTTTCAGTATGTTTCTTTAAATATTCATTAAACTTTTCCATATTTAATTTTAACTTGTTTTCATTCAATATTTCCCCGGTTAGTTCGACTGGAAAACCAAATGTATCATATAACCTAAATGCATCTTCAGGATCAAGATATTCCTTATTATCTTTTTTAATTCTATTAATTTTCTGTATTAAAACCTTACTTCCTTCCTTTAATGTTTTTGTAAATCTTTTTTCTTCATCCTTTACTAATTTAAATGAAAACTCTTTTTTTTCTAAAAGTTCGGGATATATTTTTGAATATTCACTTACGACTACCTCGCCGATTTCGTTTAAAAAATAATCTTCAATCCCTATCAGTTTCCCATATCTTACAGCTCTTCTAATTATTCTTCTTAGTATATAACCTCTCCCCTCGTTTGAAGGTGTCACACCATCAGAAATTAAAAAGTAAATTGCTCTTGCGTGATCGGCTATTATACTTGTACTTTTATCAAATTCTAAACTAGCTTTTTTACCATTTTTATAATTGATTTTCCTCTCTGATATCTCTTCTATTTTTTTCATTATACTGTCAAATAAGGATGTTTTAAAAATAGATGGGTTTCCTTCTAAAACTGCTGTTACTCGCTCTAATCCCATACCTGTATCAATATTTTTCTTAGGGAGTTCATTATATTTTTTACCGTCAAAATTATACTGGGTAAAAACAAGATTCCACATTTCAAGAAATCTACTGCAATCGCAATTGAGGTTGCAGCTATCTTTGCCACATCCATATTCTTTTCCAAAATCATAAAATATTTCAGAGCAGGGTCCGCATGGGCCAGTTTCTCCTGCAGGGCCCCAGAAATTTTCTTCCTTTCCAAATTTATATATTTTATCAGCATTTATCCCATTTTCTTTCCAGTGCTCTATAGACTCCAGATCTGCCGGTATATCTTTATCACCCTTAAATACTGCAACAAGTAATTTTTCAAGAGGAATTTTTAAAGTATTTAAAATGAAATCAAGAGAATATTTTATTGCTTCCTCTTTAAAATAATCCCCAAATGAAAAATTGCCCAACATCTC
Organism: Candidatus Hydromicrobium americanum; assembly: GCA_002779205.1. Classification (GTDB taxonomy): domain Bacteria; phylum Actinomycetota; class Humimicrobiia; order Humimicrobiales; family Humimicrobiaceae; genus Hydromicrobium; species Hydromicrobium americanum. Next base: position 15,858 of record PEXF01000111.1, on the reverse strand, counting down.
AAAAAATGTAAGATGTTTGTCTGTGTAACCTACCCTATCAATATCACTTGTTCTAAAGCATTTCTGTACTGTAGTAATTCTCTTTCCGGGAGGTTTTTTTATTCCTAAAAAATACGGTTTAAATTGCTGCATTCCGGCAGTAGTTAACAGCACACTGGGATCATCCTCCGGTATCAGACTTGATGAAGGTAAAATTAAATGATCATTTTTCTCAAAATAATTCAAAAATATCTTTCTTATATCCATAAGAATTAAAACCAGATTAATATTTGATAATAAAATGGATACTCCGCTTAGTCGTAACTATAGGAAGTTTTTTGCGCCCTGCGCTCAGCAGGTGGATGCCTCCTGTCTGTTTTATAAGTCCCATCTAGTAATGGGCATTTACGCTGCAGTCAGAGTTTGGGCTTCCAATGTAAATTTGTTGGCACAAAAATTTAACTCTAGTCGCGATATAAACAGAGTACCCGGAATGATGTTATCATAATTAAATAGTTTATTCAATCAACCCGGATTTTACCCAGGCAATCCTGTATTTTGCCATTATTTTTTCAAATTAACAATAACTGTTATTTAAAATTAATTATTCCCTGTCTTTTTCTATTATATTGATAGATACTTCTTTTAGTTGTTCGTCTGTCACACTTGAAGGCGAGTCAGTAAGCATGCATACTGCAGATTGAGTCTTTGGAAAAGCTATTACCTCCCTGATGCTTTCAAGTTTCGCCAGTAACATAACCAGTCTGTCCATTCCCAGAGCTATACCACCGTGAGGCGGGGCGCCATACTCTAACGCTCTGATAAGAAAACCAAAATTTTCTCTAATCCTCTTTTCATCCAGATTTAGTATTTTAAATACCCTTTTTTGTAAATTCACATCATTAATCCTGATAGAACCGCCGCCTATTTCTTCTCCATTCAGTACTATATCATAAGCCAGAGAATTAACCTTTAAAGGTTCACTATCAAGGTAACCAGCTGTATTTTCATCTGGTTTGGTGAATGGATGATGCACCGGTTTGATTCTTTTCTCTTTTTCATCCCATTCAAATAATGGAAAATCATATACCCATACGAAACTGAATTCATCTTCCCTTATTAGTTTTAATTTGCCAGCCAGATGCTTTCTTATTATACCAAGTGTCTGGCATGCAGTTATAAATTTATCAGCAACAATGAGCAGCAGATTTTTTTCTTTTAATTTTAAATTTTTAATTAAACCTTCCTTTTCTGTATCGGATAGAAACTTAGATATTGGAGATTGCAAATTTATATTTTCATCAATTTTAATCCATACCAGTCCACCGGCACCACATTTCCTTGCCATCTCAACAAGATCGTCAAGCTCTTTTCTGGTAAAATCCGAAGAGTCACTGACTACAATACTTTTTATGCAGCCATCATTTTTTAATACGTCCTCGAAAATTTTAATTTCACTATTTCTAAATAAGCCCGAAATATCTTTTATAGGAAGGTCAAATCTCAAATCAGGTTTATCTGTACCGTAGATCTCCATACTATCTTTCCACCTAATCCGCTTAAAAGGCAGCTTTATCTTTTCATTAAATACCTCTTTAAAGATGTAAGAAAATAGACCCTCCATTATTTCCATCACATCATCTGCCTCTACAAAAGTCATTTCCATATCTATCTGCGTAAACTCTGGCTGCCTGTCTGCTCTTAAATCTTCATCTCTAAAACATCTTGCAATCTGATAGCACCTATCAAATCCAGAAAACATTAAGATCTGCTTAAAAAGCTGTGGTGATTGTGGAAGAGCATAAAATTTACCCGGGTTCATTCTTGAAGGCACCAGAAAATCTCTGGCACCCTCTGGAGTACTTTTTGCCATTATTGGGGTCTCTATCTCCAAAAAGCCTTTCGAGTTAAAATATTTTCTGGTCGCATCTGTTACATTATGCCTTAACCTGATATTTTCCTGCATTTGCCTGGTTCTTAAATCAATATATCTGTACTTTAACCTTGTATTCTCTTCTACTTTATTTCTATCCTCAAGCATAAAAGGAGGAGTTTTTGATCTGCTTAAAATCTTAATATCTTTTACCACTATTTCTACTTCACCGGTCGGAATTGAGGGATTAATTGTATCTTTCGACCTACTCCTGACTTTTCCGCTTATTTTAATAACATATTCACTACGGACATCTTTGACTATAGTATAAGGATTTTTATTTATACTGGGATTAAAAACTAATTGGACAATACCAGAAAAATCCCTTAAATCCAAAAAAATTAACTTACCATGATCTCTTCTCCTGCCGATCCATCCGCTTAAGGTAACTTCTTTACCTGCAAATTCCTTATTTATCTCTCCGCATAAATTAGTCCTCATTCCGGTTTTAAAAACAGAATTAATCATAATCATTTGCTCCTATAATTTCTATGATCTTATCCTTTTGATTTTTCCAGTCAACTTTGTATTGCTTGAACTTCTTAATATCTTTTATAGTCAGGCTCCCGCTATTTATTTCATCTTCACCAATTATAATAATAAAATCATAATTATTATCTTTAGCCCATTTTATCTCTTTTTTCAAGTTCTTATTATTAAAATTAATATCACAGATCACTTCCATTTCTCTAAGATACTTTAGAATATCCAGAGAATAAATCTGACAATTTTTATTCATCGCTATCAAATAAACTCTGGATTTTCTGGCCAGTTTTGTAAACTTTAAATTTAATTGTTTCATAAGCATCATTGTCCTATCGATTCCTACTGCAAAGCCTGTAGCAGGAAGTTCCGGACCACCCAGTTGATTTATTAAATTATCATACCTTCCTCCACCGCCCAGGGCATTCTGCGCACTATACAGGTCCTCGGATATTATTTCAAATATGGTTTTAGTATAATAATCAAAACCTCTTACCAGATTTTTATCGGTCCTGTACTTTATTTTAAGGATTTTCAGGCACTCCAGAACTTCTTTAAAATTTTCCTTACACTCAGAACATAAATAAGAAGATACTTCTGGCGAACTGTCTAAAATGCTCCTGCAGCTATTTTTTTTACAGTCAAAAACCCTTAAGGGATTCTTTTCAAACCTATTCTGGCAATCACTGCATAATTTTCCCAGTTCAGGCTTTATATATTTTTTAAATTCCGCAAGGAATTTTTCCCTGCACCTGCTGCACCCCATACTATTTACCAGAAGTATTAATTTTTTAAATCCCAATTTTTTAAAAAACGAATTTAAAATCCAGATAACTTCAGCATCTATGACTGGATTATCTGTACCAATAGACTCTATTCCCAGCTGCCAGAATTCCCTCATTCTTCCCTTTTGCGGTCTTTCGTATCTGAACATATTACCAATATAAAACAATTTAAGTGGCATATTTTCAGAGTATATTTTATTCTCAATAACAGCTCTTACAATTGATGCAGTGCCCTCAGGCCGCAGTGTCAATGATCTTCCTTTCCTATCCATAAAAGTATACATTTCCTTTTGTACAATATCAGTACCTTCACCAATACTTCTGCTGAAAACCTGAGTATATTCAAATGCAGGGGTTATTATTTCGCTGTAATTAAATATTTCAAATATTTTTCGGGCAGTATTTATAATGAAATTTCTATAATCTATATCTTCACCATAAATATCGGCTGTACCTCGTGGAGAACTTAATTTCAAAGTAAATCACCTTTTTCCTTCTTAGTACCTTCTCTTAAAAAACACTCCTCCAGATAATAATTTGATTCCAGTTCATATTCAAGACTGCTGCTCTGACCATGACCAGGATATATTATTAACTGCCTGTCCATTTTCTTTATTTTAGCCAGTGATTTTTTAATCTGCACCGTATTTCCTCCCGGCAAATCAGTACGGCCTATTGCGCCTTTAAAAAGCAGGTCACCTGTAAAAAGATAATTTCCTGTCTTAAGTATTATACTCCCGGGAGTATGTCCAGGAGCATTAATAATTTCAATACCAAAATCAGCAAAATAGCTATAGTCAGCATCTTTTATTAAATTGTAAGTTTTTAATGATAATTCATTTTCACCAAAAAATGAAGAAAAATTCTTTTCAGGGTCCGTAATAATTGATTCTTCAAGTTCATGAATATAAAACGGAATTTTGTAATTTAAAATTATATCACTAACTGCCCCAATGTGATCGTGATGTCCATGAGTATTTAATATAAAATCTGGTTTTATATTATATCCTTCAAGATATTTTTGAATGATATCAAAATCTGCACCCGGGTCTATAATTACATTTACCCCGTTCAAAGATAATATATAACAATTGACTTTAAAAAATCCTAATTCTAATCTTTTTAACTTCAATACCAGTCTTTACTTCCTAGGTAATACTCTAAAAGCGTCGTAAACTGAATCTATCTCTTTTATATTGTTAATAACATCTTTTAGAATATATTTATTGCTAATTTCTATTAAAAATATAAACTTAACATGACCGCTTTTATCAATTCTTAAAGAATTGGCTCTAAGTATATTCAAGTCATACTCACTTATAACATTAGTAATATCTCTCAGAAGTTTAGTTCTGTCC
>PEXF01000111.1:0-11289 GCA_002779205.1 Candidatus Hydromicrobium americanum | reverse complement strand
TATAAGGAGCCTTTTTATCCCAGACGACTTCAATAAATCTTTGCTTTTCAGAACTCATTAAAGTGTTAACATTATTACAGTCACTCCTATGAACTGAAATCCCTTTCCCTCTTGTAATATAGCCCACGATATTATCTCCCGGAACAGGATTACAGCACTTTGCAATAGTTACCAGCATTTCTTCCATACCACTGACTTTAATGCCGCTGCTTTCTTTTTCCTCAGCTTCTTTTTTGTGTATATCTTCAATAGTTAACTCTTTTTTAGGCTTTGTCTGGCTCAATTTTTTTACTATTTTGGTAAAAACGTGGTGCGCCGATATCTTATGTGAACCAATACCCCTGAACAGTGTGTCCACTTTCCCAAAATTCATCTCTTTTGCCACTTCTTCAAAAATTTCTGCTGGCACACTTTTAAAAGAAAGACTGTTTTTCCTTAAAATTTTTAACATTATATCTCTACCTGCATTATATGTTTCCTGTCTCTGCTCTTTACTGAACCATTGTTTTATCTTATTGCGCGCTCTCGAGGTTTTAACAACATTAAGCCAGTCTCTACTGGGCCCCTTTTTAGTTTTCGAAACTATAATTTCTACAATATCACCATTTCCCAGGACGGTCTCAATAGGAACCATATTTCCATTTATTTTTGAACCTATTGTGTTATGCCCAACATCAGTGTGTATCTGATATGCAAAATCAATAGTAGTAGCACCTCTGGGTAGATTTACTACTTTTCCTTTGGGAGTAAATACAAATACTTCTTCTTCAAATAAATCCAGTTTAAGTGATTCCATATAATCCCGAGGATCCTTTAATTCTTTTTGCCAGTCCAGTATTTGTCTTATCCATTCCACCCTTTTATCGAATTCGCTGGGCTTTTTAAACCTGCCTTCCTTATATTTATAGTGTGCAGCAATACCATATTCTGCAAATTTATGCATATCAAATGTTCTTATCTGTATTTCCAGAGGCTTACCCTTTGTTCCAATAACTGTGGTATGGAGAGATTGATACATATTAAATTTGGGATTGGCTATGAAGTCTTTAAACCTTCCTGGTACAGGTTTCCATAACGAATGTATTATTCCGAGGACAGCATAGCAGCTTTTAATATCGTTTATTATAATTCTAATTGCAACTATGTCATAAATGTCTTCAAATTTTCTATTTTGTTTTGTAATTTTATTATAAACACTATAATAAGTTTTAATTCTCCCGCTTATATCTGCTGATATTTTCACTTCCTTTAATTTTTTATTAACTATTTTTATTGCCTCATCAACTAATGTTTTCCTTTCTTCCAGTTTTTCATTAAACATATCCTTTATTTTCTCGTACTCTTTCGGATACAGGTATTTAAAACTTAAATTTTCTAATTCTGACTTTATTTGATATATTCCTAATCTATGGGCAATAGGCGCATAAACTTCCAGAGTTTCTATTGAATTTATACGTCTTTTTTCCTCATTTAGCGAGAATAGGGTACGCATATTATGAAGCCTGTCAGCAAGCTTTACCAGTATTATTCTCACATCTTCAGACATTGCGATTATCATTTTTCTTATATTACTTACCTGCTGCTCTTCTTTGCTGGTAAAAACTATTTTATCTAATTTTGTAACCCCATTTATAATATTGGCAGTCTTTTGCCCAAATTCTTTTTTAGCCATTTCCAGACTATAATCCGTATCTTCTATCACATCATGTAAAATCGCTGACACGATAGATATCTGATCCAGCTCAATATCCGCCAGTATTCCAGCTACTTCAAGAGGATGAACTACAAAAGGCTCACCAGATTTTCTATACTGGTTTTGATGATAATTTTTTGAAATCAGATAAGCCTTATGCAGCAACTCTTCATCTACGTCAGGATTGTAGGCTTTAATTTTTTTTACTAACTTATTATATATAAGATCAGTATTTATATTCTTAATTTTACTATTCAGTTCTAAACTCATCTTTCTTCATTTTTAATTAAAAAATTACTATTATTATAAAACATTTTCGGCTTCTCTAAAATAAGTCTAATATCACAAGTTGTATGGTCTTAAAATCACCCCAAATATTTTCTTCAATTTTGTATAATATATTAATCTTATTACCGGTTATTACCTTCTCCTTGACTCTTTTGTCTATTTTAAACATTATAGCATCAAATATCCTGCCGGATTGCTTGAGTTTTAACTTCACATGTCTTTCTTCCATTAAATAATAAAAATCTATAATAGCGCAGTTTCCTGTTGTAAAACTGGGTTCAGGATTACCTGCTCCAAAAGGCTTGAGTAAATTAATTTCGTTTAAAATTTTCTTATTTATATCTCTAAAGTTTAATTCCAGATCATAGGCAAATTTTTTCTCAACATCCTCATCCTTAATATTTTTATCAGCAATTTCTTCCATCTTCTTATAAAAAGTTTTAAAATTTAAAACATTCATACTTATCCCACAAGCCTGTCTATGTCCCCCAAAATTCTCAAATAAATAACCGAGAGAAACAAGATTCCTGTATAAATCAAATTTATCGGTGCTTCTTCCGGAACCCTTTAGTTTCCCTTCCATTTCTTTAAATAAAATGGCAGGAATATTAAATCTTTTTACAATATCAGAAGCCACTATTCCCAGTACTCCCTCGTTCCATTTTTTTGATTTATCTATAAATATTTTCTTTTCCTTAACAATTTTATCAAAATCATTACCAGTAATTATTTCATTTAATATGACTTTTTGGATATTCTGTCTTTCTTCATTAAAAGAATTAAGGTCATTTATTATTTTATCTAAAATATCTCCTTCTTTACTTAAAAGATTAAAACTGCTTTCTGCATTTTTTATTCTGCCAGCCGCATTCAGTCTGGGAGCTATTATAAATCCTATGTCGTATTCACTTATATTTTTCTTATCCTTTATTACTGCGTTTATCATTTTTTTAAGGCCGGGGTTGACAGTTTTATTAAGCATTTTAAGACCTTTTTTAACCATTACCCTGTTTTCATCAACCAAAGGCATTATATCCGCAATAGTTGATATGGCAACAAGATCCAGGAGATTGGTCAGATAGTCTTTTTTAAATTTTTTTTTATAGTCCTCATCCAGTTCCCTCAAAATGCTTATAATAAATTTAAAAGTAACACCGGCACCACTTAAATGTTCGAATGGATATACAGAACCTTTAAGCTTGGGGTTAATTATTATATAATTCTCTTGCTTTAAATCAAAATCAACTGATTGGTTATGATGATCACAAACTATTACATCAGGACCTGGACTATCTTGAATAAATTTTTGTACTTCTGCACTATTTGTGCCGCAATCAACACAGATCATCAAACTATACTTGTACTTAGAGGAAATCTTTTTATAAAAATCAAGTCTCAAATCATAACCTTCATTAAACCTGTCAGGGATATAGACCTCCGCATTTAAACCTAATTTCTTCAGGAAGTTATATATAAGTGAAGCGCTGATAATTCCATCTGCGTCATAATCTCCGAATATTAATATATCTTCTTTTCTGTAGATTGCTTTTATTATTCTCTCAGTACCTGTACTGATACCGGGAAGCATTCTAAAGTCATGCAATTGATTTAAGGTTGGATTCAGAAAAGATATTATTTCTTCTTCGGTAATTATATTTCTACCAGCAAGTATATTTATTAAAGCCGGGCTATAACTGATTTTTGTTGTGAGTTTTTTACTGATTTTTTTATTTATTCTGCATTGCCAATTTGCAGGAAAATTTGTCATTGTTATTTCTTATACTTTGGAAATCTATTATTCCATGCCACCACAATAGGGCTGGCAATAAATATGGAAGAATATGTTCCAGTTACTATTCCAACAGTAAGTGCTAAAGCAAAATCCTTTAATGCTGCAGTTCCTAATATAAGAAGTAAAATTATAGGAATTAATGTAGTAAGAGAAGTATTTATTGATCTGGGTAGGGTTACATTTATCGAATCATTTACTACTTTAATATAGCCCAACTTTCTAGTCATAGGAGTATTTTCTCTTATCCTGTCAAAAACAACAATGGTATCATTTATTGAATAACCAATTATAGTAAGTATTGCAGCTATGGTTGAAGTATTAATTTCACGGTTTAAAATAGCATAGACCCCAAGAGTTACCAGTACATCATGAACTAAGGCTAAAATTGCTGCAGCCCCAAACCTGAATTCAAATCTGATCCAGATATATATTAAAATTCCAACAATACCGATACCAACAGCTATAAAAGCATATTTGGTTATTTGTTTCCCAAAGCCAGGGTCTACATTTCTATCCTGAAGTAGCGTTCCGGTTGTCCCAATTTTTTCATCTAGAGAATCGAGTATTTCATTTTTAACTTCTGTATTAATAGGAGTTGTTCTTATTATAAACTTATTGGATTCGGTTCGTTGAAGTATGGCATTTCTAAAACCTATATCATTCATAACACTGCGTACTTCGGTAACATCTACATCTCTTGTAAATTCCACTTCCATTAAAGAACCGCCAAGAAAGTCAATGCCTAAATTAAAGCCGCCTTGAATAAAATAACTAGCAATACCGCCTATTATCATCACTAATGATATAATAATCCATATTTTACTTTTTCCAATAAAATCAAAATTATAATTTCTAAACCTCAAATATTACTCACTACTCCTTCTTCTAACACCTAAAAATCCGGGCGTGTTTATTCTTGAGATACCCGACATCAGGAATATAATAGACCTGGTAAATAATAGACTGACTATCATACTTATTACCACACCCAGACTTAAAGTAACCGCAAAACCTTTTATAGGTCCGGTACCGAACCGGTATAATGCAGCTGCTGTAATTAAAGTGGTTACATTAGAATCGACAATAGTTCTTAACGCATTCTTAAAGCCGTATCCGATAGCAATCCTTGGAGATTTAGACTTTATTATTTCCTCTTTTATTCTTTCAAAAATAATAACATTGGCATCCACTGCCATTCCTATGGTCAATATAATTCCAGCAATTCCCGGTAGCGTTAGAGCTGCGCCGATCCCTGAGATTATGCCCCAGAATATTATAATATAGATTATCAGGCCTAAAGCCGAATAAATCCCCAAACCCTTATAATAAAATAACATAAATACTATAATTAGAATAAAGCCAATTATCCCGGCATAAAGGCCCTTATTTAAAGAATCCATTCCAAGGGTTGGACCTACAGTACTGCTTTCTTCTATCTGTAAACTTATGGGCAACGCTCCAGTCTGCAGAACAAGCTCAATATTTTTTGCTTCTTCTATACTATCAATACCGGTAATTTCTGCAGATCCATCAGTGATGGGAACTTTTATATAAGGTGCGGATTTAATTTCTTCATCCAGCACTATTGCAAGGTTTCTGCCGATATTCTCCGAAGTAATTTCTTTAAATATTTCTACTCCCTCATCTTTAAAACTCAAAGTAACTCTTATTTCTCCGTATGTGTCATATCCAGCCGCTGCCTTTGCCAGTTTATCCCCTGTCAGAAGAGCAGGTTCAGCCAATGTCGCGGCACCGGTTCGGGAATCAACCAGTATTTCACCAACTTCTTCTCCATCCTTTTCTATAAACATTTGCATGGTTTCAGAATCATATTTTACCACTCCCAAAATTTCTTCGGCACTAAAATTCGACCCGGCAGAATCAGCGTTTTCACCTTCTTTATTTTCTTCTGAATCAGCTTGATTTTGTGGTGCAACAAGAACTAGTTCATTGGTTTCAGGATCAGTTATTAAATTGCCCACAGTTAGTACAGATTTTCCCTGGAAAAATTTATTTATATCATCAATTAAAATTGTTTTTTTGGCATCAGGGTCAATTAATAATTCCCCTTTTTCATAATCCAATCCTACTATACTCCAGTTATCATCTTTCTGGGAGATAAATGTTCCGGTAACCAGCCTGAATTCAAGCTGTGCTGTCTTTCCTATTATTTCTTTTGCGGTATCAGGATCTTTTACTCCGGGAAGCTGAACTACAATGTTTTTTAAATGGTCTTTGGTAACCAGAGGTTCTGAGACTCCAAGCCTATCTATTCTATCCCTTATTCTATCCATAGTAAGATTAAGCTTTTCAGGTGTTATTTCTCCCGTTCCTCCTCTTTCTGTGGGCTTTAAAATAATCTGGGTGCCGCCTTTAAGGTCAAGCCCCAGATTTATGGATTCTTTAAGGAGACTCAGATTTATGGGTTCTTTAAGAAGACCCAGATTTATGGGTTCTTTAAGTATATAATAAAGACTTACACTTATTATTGCTATAAATATTGCAATAATAGTTATATGAACTTTTTTATTTCTCATATTTTTTATTGACTTGCTTTCCTGGAAACAGCGCTCTTATTTACTTTTACATCAACACCACTGGCAATAGTTATTATAATTGCATCTTCCCTGATATCTTTAATCCTTCCATGAATACCCCCTATGGTAACCACTTCATCGCCTCTTTGCAGACTGGACATTAATTCCTGAGCTTTTTTGGATCTTGTACGCTGCGGCCTTATAAGTAGAAAATAAAATGCCACCACTAGAATTGCCAGCCAGATCCACGTTCCATAACTTGCAAACATATTGGCAAAACCACCAGGCTCTGTAGTTTGCGCTCCTTCAGTCGTTCCTTCTTTTTCTGGTGTTGCTATTGGAAGACAGGCAACTGCCGAAAACCCTATACTTATTACCAGTATGCTGATAATTAAAATGCTAATAATCCTTTTAGATAATTTCATATTCACCCCTTAAAAATTTTTTAAAAATCAAATATTACTATTATTAACTTTTTTAAAAATTTTGCAAATAAATAATTTAGTTTATTTTTCATTTCTATTGTATTTATTTACAAAATCCAATCTGAAACTTTCAAAATTTCCTGATATTATAGCATCTCTTGATTGATTGACTAAATTAAAAATAAAGTACAGATTATGAATTGTAAGAAGTACGCTTGATAGTATCTCTTTACTTTTAGACAAATGTCTAATATAAGACCTGGTGTAATTTCTGCAAGTATAACAATTACATTTTTCATCCAGTGGATTGAAATCATGAGTATATTTATTATTTTTTATATTTATCCTTCCTACAGAGGTAAAAGCACTGCCATTTCTGGAAATTCTTGTAGGCATTGCACAATCAAACATATCTACTCCACTGCCTATAGCTTCTACTATTCCTACGGGATCACCCAATCCCATAAAATATAGCGGTTTTTTATTATCCAAGAATTCAACAGTATAGTTTAAAATATCAATGGTTTGAGCTCTTTTTTCACCTACACTTAACCCACCAATTGCTATGCCGTCAAAGTCCATCCCTGATATGGATTGGGCACAAAATTTTCTTAAATTCTTTATAAATCCCCCCTGAACTATACCAAATATCCTTGCCTCTTCACCAAAATTAATTTTGTTTTTTACTTTTAAGGAGACCTCAGCCCATTTAAGGGTTCTTTTAGCAGCATTAAGAGTATAGTTATAATCTTCATTAAAAGGTATGCATTCATCAAGAACCATAATAATATCCGAGCCTATCTGATACTGCATTTTTATTACATCTTCAGGAGTAAAAAAATGACTTGATCCATCTATGATTGATTTGAATTCCACTCCATTATCAACAACTTTTCTTATTTTGCTGAGGCTGAATACCTGAAATCCTCCACTGTCGGTTAAAATACTTCTTTCCCAGTTCATAAATTTATGAAGTCCGCCTGCTTTTTTAATTACATTAATTCCCGGCTGAAGATAAAGATGATACAGGTTACCAAGTATAATTCCACATCCTGCATCATAAAGCTGCTCATTAGTAACTGCTTTAACTGTTGCTTTAGTGCCCACTGGCATAAATACAGGTGTCTTTACAATTCCACTTTTGGTAGTCATTATTCCTGCCCTTGCAGGTGACTTTATATCTTTTTTTATAATTTCAAAAAATGCCATAATTTTATTTCATAACATATCGCTGTATAAAACTATTTTTCTAAAACATATTATATGATATATTGTATTTTTAAAATTTAGTAGTATCATAACCAACTTTAAAAACAAAAAGATATTATTATTGATTAATAAAATTAAAAAAGGCAAATACTTATAAAAAAATGAATGTTTTATTATGGTCCATAATAATTTTTATATCTATTCTTGTACATGTACTTTTTGGTACTGTCAGGTTAACTGTAATGGTTAAAAATAAAAAGATTTTAACCACATTGATAGGTTTTTTTGAATCCGCAATAGGCCTTACAATTGCAATAACAGTGATATCTCGTGCCGTAAGAGAAGGAATAAATATTTATATAATTTTATCCTACGCCGCAGGGTTTGCTTTGGGTCTATACGTAGGGATGTATATATCACAATTAATATCAAAGGATATATTAAGCATAAATATATTTTCCAAACTTCATAGTAATGAAATTGAAAATTACTTACGCGAAAAAGGTTTTGGAGTAACCTGTTATTATGGCAGCGGAAAAGACGGTAATATAAAGGTATTAAATATAATATGCAAAAGAAATAATTTCACAGAATTAAAGTCATTTGTAAAAAAAATAGATTCGAAAGTTCTGGTCACAAGTCACCATCTTGAAGGATTAAGCGGTGGTTTTATTTATGATATCAAGAGTAGAATATAATGCCGGTACTTATTTTACTATTGATTTTGTTGAATTTAACGATTCAAGCTTTTCAAAAAATTTAAACCTTTTTTCGGCTTCTTTTAAAATCATCAGCAGCATTTTACTGTATGATATATTTTTAATTTTAGCCATTTTGGCTAAATGACCATCCCAGCACCATCCTGGATTTGGGTTAACTTCTAACAACCTGGGCTCTTCCTTAGATGTTAGCCTCCAGTCCAATCGCGCATAATCTTTACACCCAAGTCTTTCAAACAACCTCAATGAACAATCAATAATAAATCTTTCAGTATTTGTCGTCAATTTAGCAGGAATAGATTTAATTTTCCAGTAAGGTGAATCTTGCAGCCATTTTGCTTCATAACCACAAATCCTGGGCAGCTCAGACGGCAGCTCTGAATAATCCTCTTCAATTATTGGCAGGACTGTATAGGAATCAGGAAAATTCCCAATTATTCCTACACTTAAATCTTTTCCTGAAAGAAATTCTTCAATTAGAATGGGTTTATCGTATCCAAGTTTATCTCTGATTTCAGAAATTATATTTAAAGTTTTTTCAATACTATAAACCACATTTCTTTGAGTTATTCCGAAACTTGAATCACCAAAATTTGGTTTAATAATCATCGGGAAGTCAAAAGGAATTTCGAATGAAGTATCTCCGGGTTTTATAAAAAAAGCTTGTGGAGTAGGGATTCCCATTTCCTCTGCAATACCTCTCACCAGTGATTTATCATAGCAATGGGCAAGACATTGTGGTTCGGATCCGGTATACGGAATTCCCAGAATATCCAGCAGGGCTGGCACATGAAGTTCCTTTGTTGCATCATTACAGTATCCTTCATCACATAGATTAAATACAAAATCAATCTTCCCTTTTTCCTGCATTTTAATAAGATCTTTAATCATCGTCTCATGATTGGTGATATAATGAAATCTGTAGCTATAATCTTTTTCAATATCTCTTAAAGAATTTTTAAGCTGATCAATAGTATATAAATCATCATCATCAAACATATAAAACGGTTTTAGAATATCAATTTTATTTGGATCGCCTAATAGGACTGCAACGTTTTTCAAATGAGGTTTTTTAGTTCTAACAGGTGTCCAATCTTTCTTTGCAACAGCTGAAATAATAATTCGCTTTTCAGTCATACCGAGATCCTGATTTCTTTTTGAATCCGGTGTTATCGTACCATGTACAGTTATATTACTGAACCCTGCTTGCTTTAGGAATTCAATTATTTCCTCCTGAGCATAAAGCCTTTCAGCGTAAAATTGATCTGTAATTACACCATTATCAACATCATTTACTATTTCTCTTGAAATTAAACGAGTTTTATCTAAAGATAATGAGCGCTCACGACAGACAAAATACTTTTTATTTATCCATTCCCATGATCTGGATTTAACATTTTCTTTTAAATAATTTCCGTCAGATACATCAATCAAAAACCGCCCCCAGGGTTTTAGCACTCTTAAAACTTCTTTAAGAACCAGCATATCTTCTTTAGCAGTTTCGAAATATCCAAAACTATTTCCTAAAATCATTACAACATTAAAAGTGTCAGGAGAATAGGGCAGTTTTCTCGCATCACCTTCTCTAAACTTAATCATTAAGCTTTCCTTTTTTGCTCTCTGGATTAAGTAATGAGAACGGTCCAGCCCTTCAATATGCTTAAATCCTCTATTTGCCAGTTCAATACAATGCCGCCCTTGTCCACAACATAAATCTAATATTTTATCTTCCGGGGATAGATTTAGAACTTTTATAAATAAATCTATTTCTTTTTTGGTAATCTGTTTGTCATCTACAACGTCGCCGTCAGTTTTTAAATAAGTTGAATTAAAAATATTTTTCCACCAATTCGGGTCCAGGTATTCTTCCAGATTGGATATTGGTCCAATTGTCTTTTTATAGGAATTTGAATTTATACTCTTTTGGGGAGGTTCGCAACTTGAAGAATCTCCTTTCATTTACTGCACTCCTTTTTTTTAAATTAATATTTTATTTAACTTTTTTCTTATATTAATACTTTCATTTTATTTGTAAACTAAAAATTTATAAGAATTATTTTTTTAATGTTTATCTTTTCTGGCATATTAGGCGTCAAATGAAATAAAAGTTTTATAATTAAAAAATTTTAAATCATCTTTTCACTTTTGGGAAACTATTCAAATGCAGGACTTAAATTTTTATTTGTTTAATTACTTTTTCTTTAGCCCACTAATAAATCCCCCTCGCATTTTATCCAGCATATAGCTTGCTACAAAGGCACCAGGATCTTGTTTATGAATTAATTTATTTAGTCTTGAGAGGCTTATATGGGTGCATACCACATTAATAACTTCTACATCGCCTTCTCTTCCAGCACCTTTATAACAGGTAAAACCAAAGCCCTCTTTCGAAAGCAGCTCTTTTATTTCTTCATTATGTTTTTTAGAAATAATATTTGTACTTATAAGATCGCGGGATAATTTTTCAGATATTATAATACCTACTACCGTTCCTGCAGCAAAACCAGCTCCATAAGCAAGTATCCCATAGATATTGTCAATATCTTTAATTATCCTAACTATTATTGATATAAAGATAGTAACTTCAATAAAACCTACAATTGCAGCAATGGTCTTTTTTCTTCTT
>PEXF01000117.1:8196-15470 GCA_002779205.1 Candidatus Hydromicrobium americanum | reverse complement strand
TTGACTATATCTGAGGCAAGAAAACTTGCGAGTATTTTTAGTATGCAACTAGAAAATCTTTTAACGTCGGAGAAAGCTACAAAGACAAAGATTGTTTTGGAAAAAGAAAAGATACACAAGACATCTAAAGAGACAGGAATCCGTATTATTATTCCACGTGCCAATGTTAAAAAATTTAAAGAAGTTTTGTTATATATTTTAGAAAAAGTAGGAGCAAAGCCAAATATTGGCGAAACTGCTTTATATAAACTACTTTATTTTATAGATTTCGACTTTTATGAGAAATTTGAAGAACAACTGACTGGTGCGCGGTATATTAAAAATAATTATGGGCCAACACCAGTAGAATTTAAAAAAATTGTTGAGGAGATGGAAGAGAAAGGTGAGATAGAGAGAGTTAAAAGCAGGTATTTTCAGTATGACCAAAAAAAGTATCTGCCGTGCCGCGAGTCAGATTTAAGAAGATTGTCCGCACGAGAAGTAAAGCATATAGATGAAGTGCTTGCCCGTCTTTCAGGTAAAAATGCTAATGAATTAACAGAATATTCTCACAGCGATGTGCCGTGGCGGGTTCATAAAGATGGCGAGATTATCAGCTATGAAAGCGTATTTTACCGTGATACAGATCATTCTGTAAGAAATTACGAAGATGAACTTTGATGAGACTGACGAATTTTCTAAAGATTTCAAGCGATTGTCAAGGAAATATAAATCATTGGCCGATGATCTGCTTGAATTTAAAAAAGTTGTTTCAAAATTTCCACTTGGCACCGGCAAGCATTTTGTAGTCCTAATAGCAAAAGAAACGGTAAAAATTATAAAAAGCCGTCTTTTTTGTCGTTATTTAAAAGGCTCTTCGTTACGAATTATTTATGCTTATTGTGAAAATAAGCACAGAGTTGAGTTTATACAATTATATTTTAAGGGCGATAAAGAAAACGAAGATCATAGCAGAATTAAAAATTATCTGTGTAATTTTAAACAGTAAAAATTTAGCTTAAAGTTGAAAGAAACATGAAAAATAGACCTGAAAAGAAAAAATTATTAATTAGTTATTGTGGAATAGTTTGTTCTCTTTGTCCTTTATATAGAGGGAAATATAAGAAAAAGAAATGTTCTGGATGTTGGACAATTAACGAATGTAAAATTGTAGAATGTGCGAAAGAGAGAAAAATAAAATATTGTTTTTACTGCGATGAATTTCCATGTAAATTTTATAAAAAGGGATTTTCGTGGGACATCGAGGGTAAGCCAGTGATTTGGAAACCGTATAGTGGGGAATATATAAAACTCTTCGAAATTGCGAAAAAGAAATAGAGTACACATATAAAGAGGTCTACCTGAAATTATAATTGTAGGACTACTAAAAACTGAGAATAACAACACCCGAGGCATCCTATCCATTGACAACTATTTATTAAATGATAATATATAATTACTAACACCCCCGCCCCTATCCGTAAGGATAATGGCGGGTTTTTATTTTGATGATTTGTGATAAGATAATCAAATGGCTGAAAAACAACAAGATGAAGAAGAACGAGTGGTCATATTCTTAGATGGTAGCAATTTCTATCATCGTCTAAAGGATTCTGGATCAGGATTTAAACAGCTTTTGGTTTTTGACTGTAAGGCATTTGCTGAATGGCTAGCACACGGGCGACAAACTATAGAGTCTATTTATTATGTTGGACTGGTAAGAAAGGAAGCAGGCAACTTTAAAAGCGAAGAATTAGTTCGAAACCAGCAAAAGTTATTTGCTCTTCTCCAAAAACAAAACTGGAAAATAAAAACAGGCTACATGATGAAGCACGACAAATACTACAAAGAGAAAGGCGTGGATGTAAAGTTAGCAGTGGATATTTTAGATATGGCCTATCAAGACAAATATGATACGGCAATTGTGGTTAGCTCTGATACTGATTTAATCCCGGGAATTATCAGAGCGAAAGAATTGGGTAAGAAAATAGAATATATTGGATTCTCTCACCGCCCAAGTTTTGCCATGCAGCGCTATGCTAATTTGAGTCGTTTATTAAGCAGAATTGAATTGGAGCAATTTTTTTCTAAAACCTTATTTAATTAGTTCTTGTGGAATAGTTTGTTCTCTTTGTCCTTTATATAGAGGAAAATATAAGAAAAAGAAATGTTCTGGATGTTGGACAATTAACGAATGTAAAATTGTAAAATGTGCGAAAGAGAGAAAAATAAAATATTGTTTTTACTGCGATGAATTTCCATGTAAATTTTATAAAAAAGGATTTTTGTGGGACATCGATAGTAAGCCAGTGATTTGGAAACCGTATAGTAGGGAATATATAAAACTCTTCGAAATTGCGAAAAAGAAATAATAATTAAATTTTAGCTCGAAATTGCGAAAAAATAAGCAATTTGATAAGTTCAAAGTTAAAAATGAAGAATAATATCGTTTTAAAGATATTATTTTCTGATTTAACCCATCCTTTAATCTCTTATAATTTCTAATTACCTAATTCACATATGCACATAAATATTATACAATTGACTATATGTGTAAATGTATATATAATTAGTGCATGCTCTTTAAGCTGGATAGTTTCACATTGATTGGTATTGATGCCATAAAGGTATCTGTAGAAGTTCATATATCAAGAGGACTCCCTGAGTTCATCATTGTAGGACTACCGGGGAAAGCTGTAAATGAATCAAGGCAGAGAGTGAGATCTGCAATAATCAATAGTGGATTTGATTTCCCTGTTAAAAAAATAATTGTAAATCTATCACCGGCAGACATAAAGAAAGATGGCTCTTATTATGACTTACCAATAGCCCTTTCAATCCTTGCAGCCAGCGATCAGATCAGGTGCGGCATGTTTAACGAATCTTGCTTTATAGGAGAACTGTCACTGGATGGCAGTATAAATCCGGTAAAAGGATTGATTTCCATGGCTGAAAAAGCACGGGGTATGGGCAGGAAGTTTTTTTTTGTACCATACGAGATTGCCAATCAGGCTTCTTTTATTTCCGGTGTAAGTATTGTCGCATGTAAAAGTCTGGTTGAGACTGTAAAGGTTCTAACTGGCGGAGAAAAAATAGAGAAATTTATATGTAAAGATAAAGATAAGAATATTTCAAATAGAAACAATCATTATAATTTTGATTTAAAAGATGTGAAAGGGCAGCTTAAGGCAAAGAGGGCACTGGAAATAGCTGTAAGCGGCAGGCATAACATTATGTTAATCGGACCTCCCGGAAGTGGTAAAACTATGCTGGCACAGAGAGCTGTTTCTATAATGCCGGACTTAAATCTGGAAGAGTGTATAGAGGTTACTAAAATTTATAGTTTATATGAAAAATATGTTAACCACCTGATACAGGAAAGACCATTTCGAAATCCTCACCATACTATAAGCAGAGTGGGTCTTATTGGGGGAGGTATTAATCCGAGACCTGGAGAAATCAGTCTGGCTCATAGGGGACTGCTGTTTTTGGATGAGTTTTCTCAGTTTCCTAAAAATTTTATAGAGGATTTAAGGCAGCCTCTGGAAAATAAGACAGTAATTATCACCAGAAATAATCTGTCTTACAGTTTTCCCTGTAATTTTATGTTAATAGTTGCTACGAACCCATGTTATTGTGGATATTTTGGAGATGAGAGCAGGAAATGCATCTGCAGTTTAAGGGAAGTAAGAAAGTTCTGGAAAAAAATATCAGGCCCTATTATAGACAGGATTGATATGAGAGTTACTGTTGCAAGACTGAAGGAAAGTAGTTTTATAAAAACTGAATGTGGTGAAAGTTCAAATCAGATAAAAAACCGTATTAAGAAATGTATAAATATGCAAAACGAAAGATTTAAAGGTAAAAATGTCAGTTACAATTCTGAAATTGGAATAAATATTATTAATGAATGGTTAAAAAATAATAAAAATATAAGGGATTTAATATATACGATTTCAAGAAAATATAATTTAACGGCCAGGGGCATGGTTAGTATCTTAAAGGTATCCAGAACTATAGCTGATCTGGAAGAAAGTGAAAATATTAAAGACTGTCATATTATTGAAGCCGTTCATTACCGGGTTGGTTCTAATAATCTGGATAATAGCATTTGTATATGAAAAACACTAATGGTAAAAAAATATTATATATACTGGTTGAGAAGAAAGTTAAACCAGCAAGATTTATAGAAATATATAGAAAGAATTATGGTGATATAAATAAAACCCTGGATTATTTTTATAAATATAAAAGTTTGAAGCTGGAATATGGAACGGATGGAGAAGACCATATTGATTTTAATCACAGTAATAACTGTTACCAAAAAGTGGTTGATTTCATTTTAAAAAATGCAGTAGGCTTGCTTGATATTGGCGAGAATAGTTATCCTGACATATTAAGGCAGATATATTTACCCCCTCCGTTATTATTTTTCAGAGGAAATAAAATAAAGAAAGCACAATTTAGTATTGCCATTGTCGGCAGCAGGAAATGTACTGCTTATGGGCGGGAAGTAGCCGGATATATAAGTAGAAATCTATCAAGAATTGGAATAACAGTTGTAAGCGGTCTTGCCGTTGGAATTGACAGCTATGCCCATAAGGCAGCGTTAGAAGAAAAAGGTGGGAGCATCGGGGTACTGGGTTGTGGTATTGATATCATTTATCCTCCTGAGAATAAATATTTATATGAGGAAATACTTTCGAATGGCAGTATAATAACTGAATTTCTCCCAAAAACTCCACCACTCAAAAACAATTTTCCGGTTAGAAATAGGATAATCAGCGGTCTTTGCAGAGGTGTTGTAGTTATAGAAGCTGGAGAGAAAAGTGGAGCAATAATAACCTGCGAAATGGCACTACAGCAAAACAGGGAAGTATTTGCAGTTCCGGGAAATGTTTTTAATTCAATGAGCAGGGGATGTCACAGGCTAATAAAAAGCGGCGCAAAGTTAGTTGAAAGCATTGATGACATATTGGAGGAATTTTCCCAGTATTCTGAGGGAATCTTAAAATTGTGTGGAAACAGTAGTTATAATAACAACCGGCAAGCAAATGATAAGCAGAGTGCAAAGCTTGATAATAATGAGCTCAAGGTCTATGAGTTTATTGGATACAACCCGAAAAGTGTGGAGGAAATAGTAAAATATTCAAAAATAGAGGTTAAAGAAGTTTTGAGGATTTTGACATCTCTTGAGATTAAGCAGCTAATTAAAGAAGATAGTTTTAATAAATATAGTAGATTATTTTAAATTTTATATTAAAATAATAATATATTTTTTAATTAGGAACTGGCAGGGAGCATAAAAGGGTGGCATTATTCAGGAGAAAGAAAGTAGGGAGACCCAAAAATCCTCTGGGGTATGCATTGTACCAGTATGATAATATTATCAGGAAGGATTTAAAGAAGATTATAGCCGGGATACTGGCAAAAAAGAAACTTAATACCGGGAAGACCAGTATTATTTTAGAAGATGCTTTTAGTAAATTTGATGCAATACTTGATGATTTATCTAAAGAGAATTTGAAGATTGATTATAGATCAAGCAAAGTAAGATATATAATTATTGATATGATAAATAAACTTAAATCTTTTTTTAATAAAGCAAAAACGTATGATTTTAATCCATTAAAAATAGAGAAAGATAAAAAATCTCCTGGATTGGGAGAAATAATGGAAATGAGGGAGGTTATAAAAGTAAAGATGAAGGATATTGAGAGTGATTATTTTTGACATCCTCCCCTTAAACGGCGGGGTTTTACGGTGCGGAGGGTAAATATGGATTTATTTAATTGTCTGGAACTATATATAAAGTACTTAAAATATGAAAAAAATTTATCTCTGAATTCTATAAATTCCTATCAAAAAGATATCTTACAATTTTTGCATTTTTTAAAAGGTAAGGATATTAATGAAACTGCCAGGATAAATTTAGATATTTTCAGAGGTTTTCTTAAGTCTTTAGATAGTAATAATTATTCAAACAGGACTATTATCAGAAAGTACTCTTCCTTCATCAACTTCTTTAGATTTCTTGAAAGAAATGGTTATATTGATTTTCAGTTAACCCAGGCAATAAATGTTCCCCGCAAGCGTCACCGGTTTTACTCTTTTATGTCTATAAGTGAAATGGAAAGGCTTTTTAATAACCTCAAGCCTGAAAATGATTTAGAAATCAGGGATAGAACTATACTTGAATTACTTTATTCTACTGGTGCCAGAATAAGCGAGGTGGAAGGTTTAAAAACTGGTGATATTGATCTTGGAAATAGCGAAATAATAGTTACCGGTAAGGGTAGAAAACAGAGACTGGTTTATTTAAATCAGACTGCAATATTCTGGATAAAAAAATATCTGCAAGTAAGAAGTAAATTAACTTATTCTATAAAAGATAGATATATAAGGGATAACCATTTATTTTTAAATAAATTTGGAAAAAGATTATCCTCACGCAGCATGAGAACTATAGTTAAAAAATATGTAAAAAAAGCAGTTATTGGTAAAAATATCACACCTCATAGTATCAGACATAGTTTTGCTACTCATCTGCTTCAGGAAGGAGCAGGAATAAGGGAAATTCAAGAACTTCTGGGGCATGAAAACATATCTACCACACAGATATACTCGCATTTAAATATTAAAAAATTAAAGAAAGACTACAGGAAATTTCACCCCAGAGCAGAAGCAAAATAGAATAAAAAATAGTTTTGTCAATGGTATAAGTTGGAGGATCCCCTGCATTGATGGGTGGGGAGTTGTCAATTTTATAACATGATAAAAGATTTAATGAAAATCTATCACGAAATTTTAGATTAGCTAGCATTTATTATTGATTATTTGATGAAAGATATGTATTATGCTAGACTTGAACGTTGAAATTACAGAAACTTAGCCGAAAGCCCCTTATTTCGATGATGGGTATGAAGGCTTAATTTTGACAAAAACGTCTTGAAACGGGCGTTATACTATCGTTAATGGATTCAATGGAATCTTTGATAGTGAAAATCTTAGGGAAACTAATTAGTCGTTATAAGTTTTGGCTTATAACTGAATTTGGTCAGTACCTAAGAACCAGCCGACTTTAGTTGTGCAGAGTTTCAGGCACACCACTTACAGCATTGTGGTGAACAAATATAATGGTTAAAGTGGTGGAGGAAAAACCATAAGAATAGGGGGGTATTATTTTGAGTATTGTAACTATGAAGCAGCTCCTGGAGGTAGGTGTTCATTTTGGTCATCAGACTAAAAAGTGGAACCCTAAGATGAAGAAATATATATATGCAGATAAAAATGGT
>PEXF01000117.1:0-8172 GCA_002779205.1 Candidatus Hydromicrobium americanum | reverse complement strand
ACACAGAGGCTTCTAATTGAAGCGTATGAATATATTAAAAAAGTTGCGAGTGAGGGCGGGATTATATTGTTTGTAGGAACAAAAAAACAAACCCAGGATATAATCGAATCTTATGCCACCGAATGTGGAATGCCCTATGTTAAGAACAGATGGCTGGGAGGCGCTCTTACTAATTTTGAAACTATAAGTAAGAGAACAAAAAGAATTGATGAAATAGAAGAGATAGAAAAGTCAGGTATTTTTGAAAAGTTACCCAAAAAGGAGGTTCTGGGAATAAAGAAAGAGTATAAAAAGCTTCTATTCAATATCGGAGGTATAAGAAATATGAAAAAACTCCCCGATGTTCTTTATGCTATTGATCCTAATAAAGAGATGATTGCTGTAAGAGAAGCAAGGAAGCTGGGAATACCTATTGTAGCTATAACAGATACAAATTGTGACCCTGATATTATTGATTTTGTTATTCCGGGTAATGATGATGCGATTCGTTCCTGTAATCTGATAACAAGTGTCATATGTGATGCTGTAAAAAAAGGAAAAGAGCAGAAAGTTAAGTTAGAGGAAAGCCCGGAGGAAAAAGAAGCAAAAAAGTTAGAAGAAGAAAAAACTGAAGGCGATTTAGAAGATTTACCTGAAGATAATATATGGGTTTAAAGATTGTAGGGAGGAATAATGGAAATTAAAGCTGAATTGGTAAAAGAATTACGGGAAAAAAGCAGTGCTGGTATGATGGATTGTAAGAAAGCTCTAGTTGAGAGCAATGGAGATATAAAGAAAGCAGAGGAGATATTAAAAGAAAAGGGACTGGCGAAAGCTTCCCAAAAAGCTTACAGGGCTACTAAAGAAGGTATAATTGATAGCTATATACATATAGGCTCTAAGATTGGTGTAATGCTCGAAGTCAATTGTGAAACTGATTTTGTAGCCAGAAATGAAATGTTCAAGAATTTTGTGCATGATATTGCACTTCATATTACAGCAGCAGCGCCGTTATATGTTTCAAAGGAGGATGTACCTCAAGAGGTGCTGGCTAAAGAGAAAGAACTTTACAGGAAGCAAGCCTTAAATGAAGGTAAACCTGAAAAAATTATAGACAAGATTGCTGAAGGTAAGCTTAAAAAATATTATGAAAAAAATTGCCTGCTGGAACAGCCATTTGTAAAAGATAATGATGTAAAGATTGGAGACTTGTTAAAACAGAATATAGCAAAAATTGGTGAAAATATAGTGATTAAAAGGTTTGAAAGATATATCCTTGGAGAAGAATAATAAGTAATTTCTAATATTTTTTTGCTTAAAAGATAATAGGCATAAAATATATGGAAAAATTAAAATACAACAGGGTTTTACTTAAGATCAGCGGCCAGGCGTTATTAGGTGATTTAGATTATGGAATAGACCCAAAGGTTACCAATAATATATCCAGTCAGATAAAAGAGGTAGTAGAGTTAGGTGTAGAAGTCGCAGTAGTTATTGGTGGAGGGAATTTCTGGAGAGGTGTTTCTGCCAGTGCAAATGGTATGGATAGAACCACCGCTGATTATATTGGAATGCTGGCTACTATTATGAATGCATTAGGGCTACAGAATGCATTGGAAAGAATTGGAATAATTACCAGGGTTCAAACTGCAATATCAATGCAGGAAATTGCTGAGCCTTTTATCAGGAGAAAGGCAGTAAGACATCTGGAGAAAAAAAGAGTAGTAATATTTGCTGGCGGGACTGGTAATCCATATTTTACAACTGATACAGCTGCTGCTCTGCGGGCGCTTGAAATAGAAGCCGAGATAATATTTAAAGCTACAAAAGTTGACGGTGTATACGATAAAGACCCTGTAAAATTTAAAGATGCCAGGAAGTTTGTTAAATTAACTTTCCTGGATGTATTAAAGAAAAATCTCAGAGTTCTGGATTCTACAGCTACTTCTTTATGTATGGAAAATAATTTACCTATTGTTGTTTTTGATATTACAAAGCCAGGCAATATAAAAGGAGTTATAATGGGTAAAAAAATTGGCACTTTAGTTACGAAGGAGTAAAGTCTGAAAGAAATGGTTTCATTACGTTTTGTGCCTTGAGCTAATCGAAAGGAATGGCTATAAAAATGAAAGATGCACTACTGGTTGATGCGAAAAAAAGAATGCATCAATCCCTGGAAAGAACTCAACATGAATTTAATACTATTAGAACAGGAAGAGCGTCCGTGTCTTTACTGGATAATATTTATATTGACTATTATGGCAGTAAAACTTTATTGAAACATATGTCTAATGTCAGTATACCTGAACCGAGAGTTATTCTAATTTCACCTTACGAGCCAAAATTTCTGAAGGAGATTGAAACTCAAATATCCAAATCCGATCTGGGTATTAATCCATCAAATAACGGAAAAGTTATCCGGTTGAATGTTCCTCCCTTAAATGAGGAAAGAAGAAAAGAATTAGTCAAATTAGTTAGGAAGATTGCCGAAGATGGGAGAATAGCAATTAGAAATATCAGAAGAGAAATAAATGATGAATTTAAAAAAATGGAAAGTGTAAGCAAGATAACTGAAGACGATCTGATAAATTCTCAAAAGGAAGTTCAGGAAATTACTGATGAATTTATAGAGAAGCTTAATGATTCTTTAGCCCAGAAAGAAAAAGAAATTATGGAAGTGTAGGTAGGAAGTACTTTGAGTTTAATTTCTTCTATTTTTTCTTCTATAAGAGTTCCGACCGTAAAAGAGCTAAAAAAAAATATCATTCCAGAGCATGTGGCTATTATTATGGATGGAAATGGCAGATGGGCTGTAAAAAGAAAATTGCCACGGTCCGCTGGTCATAAGGCAGGGGTTGAAGCTCTCAGGGAAGTCATAACAGCATGCGTACAGTTAGGAATAAAATTCTTAACTGTATACTCATTTTCAAGTGAAAATTGGCAAAGACCAAAAGACGAAGTCAATTTTTTATTAAATCTATTTCTGGAATCATTAAAAGAGGAATTGGGAGCCTTGAACAAAAACGGTGTAAGAGTATTCTTGATAGGTGATAGAAAGTTAATTCCTTATAAAATACTGGAAGCTTTTGAAAATGCAGAAAAGCAAACTGCAAATAATACTAAGCTTTTTTTCAGTATTGCTTTTAATTACGGCTCCAGGCAGGAAATTGTAGATGCGGCCAGGAAGATACATAAAGCAGCTGAAAGAAATGACATAGACATTGAAAAATTGGATGAAAAAACATTTTCAGATTATTTATTTACGAAAGAATGCCCTGATCCCGATTTTTTAATAAGAACCAGTGGTGAATATAGAGTGAGTAATTTCTTGTTGTGGCAAATTGCATACTGCGAATTTTATTTTGTAAAAACGCTCTGGCCAGATTTCAAAAGGAAAAATTTTCTAAAAGCAATTTATTATTATCAGCAGCGGAGTAGAAGATTTGGCAGGTTGTGATTTCCTATGCAAAGTTTGATTGTTATTCTTCAATATATTCTGGCAATAATCGGATTGTCCCTGATAGTAATAGTTCATGAATTAGGGCATTTTTTATTGGCAAAAATCGGAGGAATGCATGTTGAAGAATTTTTTATTGGCTTTGGTCCAAAGCTTTTTAAATTTAAAGCCAGGGGTGGTACTACTTACGGTGTCAGCGCTATACCTGTAGGAGGTTATAATAAAATTTTAGGTATGGATAGAAATGAATCCATACTTCCCAATATGAAAGATAAGGCTTTTCAGAACAAGCCCTTCTATAAGAAACTGCTAGTCTCAATTGGTGGACCCGTGTTTAATGTAATTTTTGCAGTAATACTGATTGGTATTTTCTTGAGTATGGGTGTATTTGTCCCCACGACAACTATTGATTTTATCCAACCAGAATCACCTGCTGAGAAAAACGGTTTTGAAATAGGTGATGAGGTTATTGCTCTTGATGATAAAAAAATTGAAAGCTGGGATGATTTTTCGGAAGTAACAAAAAAGCATCCCGGTAAAAAAGTAACCTATACTATTATCCGGGATGGAGAGGAGATGAAACTTGAAGTTATACTGGATGATATTGAAGGAGAGGGATTTCTGGGGATAAGCCCACGGCTTGTTGAAGAGAAACTGGGCTTTTTTAAAATAGTAAAAGAAAGCTTTAAGATGACATGGGATATAAGCATTACTTATGTAAAGTTATTTGGAATGCTGTTTTCAGGAAAAATACCCTTTAGCGAGGCAAGGCCGGTTTCACCGATTGGAATAGTAAGCATATTTCAACAATCAGCATCAATGGGTATGCAGAATTTTATATTTTTTGTTGCACTGGTTTCTATTCTGATGGGTTTTGGAAATTTAATTCCAATTCTCCCTTTAGATGGAGGAAATGTTGCATTGATTGTAACTGAAGCTGTAAGAAAAAAACCCGTACCCAGGAAAGTTTTGGAGATTTTTAATTCTGTAGGCGTATTTATTCTGGTTTCCATACTCATTATTGGTTTTGTTTTTGATATAATAAACCCTTTTAATATAATGAATATGTAATAATTAAATACATAATAATTTCAAATGCAAATAAAAAGAAAAAAAACCAGGATTATACAGGTAGGGAAATTGAAAATAGGAGGCAGCAGCCCTATTATTGTTCAGTCCATGACTAAAAGCAAGCTGGAGGATTTAGGTGGAATTAGAAGCGAAATAAAAGAGATGATTGGCAGTGGTTGCGAGCTCATTAGAATAGCGGTACCCGAAAAGAGATCCATAAGTTATCTTAAACGATTAATTGATGAAGGGATTTTTTCAGTTCCAGTGGTAGCTGATATTCAATTTGATTACAGGTTAGCACTGGAATGCATGGATATTGGGATTGATGGGATAAGAATAAATCCGGGTAATATAGGTGGGCATAAGCGAGTTGGAGAGATTGTAGAAAAAGCTAAAAGAAAAAAGGTGGTAGTAAGAATTGGAATTAATTCGGGTTCTATAGATAAAAAGATTTTGAAAGAAAATAACGGGAATATTGTCAACTCAATGGTTGAAAGCGCGCTGGAAAATGTTAGACTTTTAGAAAGTTTAAAATTTAAAAATTTTAAAATATCGGCAAAAGCATCATCAGTTCTAGATACCATAAATGTATATGAGCTAGTATCAAATAAAGTTGATTATCCTTTACATTTAGGTGTGACTGAAGCAGGACCTAAATTCAGGGGCAGCATAAAGTCTTCAGTGGGCATTGGTATCTTATTATCTAAAGGAATAGGAGATACCATCAGGGTTTCACTGACCGGAAAATCAATTGATGAAGTAAAAGCTGCATATATAATTCTTAATAGTCTAGGCTTAAGAAAGGTGGGAGTGGATATAATTTCCTGTCCCACATGCGGAAGAACGACGGATGATTTAGAGCAAATTGTAGATGAAATTGAGAAGCTGACCGCAGATGTAAAAGAGAATTTGAAATTAGCAGTTATGGGTTGTATTGTAAATGGACCTGGAGAGGCAAAAGATGCAGATCTGGGGATAGCCTTTGGTAAAGATAAAGCTGCAGTATTTTTAAAGGGCAGAGTGATAAAAAGAGTAGATAAAAATATTGCAGCTAAAGAATTAAAAAAGGAGTTAGAAAGATTAGTTTAAATAGGTAAAAGGGAGCTTAAATTGAAATTTTCTCAATTTTTTATTCCAACTTTAAAAGAAGTACCTAGCGAAGCCGAAATACCAAGCCATTCCTTAGCTCTGAGAGCTGGACTTATCAGAAAAGTTGCATCAGGTATTTATTCTTTTTTGCCACTGGGATTCAGAGTCCTAAAAAAAATTGAAGAGATAATTAGACAGGAAATGAATAATTCGGGTGCTATCGAGTTATTTTTACCGGTTATACAACCTTCGGTTTTATGGGAAAAGTCAGGTAGGTGGAAAGAGTATGGTCCTGAAATGTTCAGGTTAAAAGATAGGAACAAAAGGGATTTCTGTCTTGGACCTACTCATGAGGAGCTAATAACCTATCTGGCATATTTAGATTTGAAATCATATAAAAATCTGCCTGTAAATTTATATCAAATCCAGGTCAAGTTCAGGGATGAAATGAGACCGAGATATGGATTACTCAGAGCCAGAGAGTTTATTATGAAAGATGCCTATAGTTTCTGCAGGAACGATGATGATTTGGGGGTTATTTATAAGAGCATGTATGATGCTTATTGCAGGATACTTGAAAGAATTGGTCTCCAGTACAGGGTGGTTGAGGCTGAGACAGGGCTGATTGGTGGGAGCTATTCCCATGAATTTATAGTACTTGCTGAAAATGGTGAAGAAAAATTGGCTTTTTGTCCAGCATGCGGTTATTCAGCAAAATATGAAATGTCAAAATCCATTTCTGAGACTGGTAAGAAAAATAAAGATAATAAAATAAAAAAGATGGGCGATTTTACTCATCCCTATCCCGAGCCAGAGCAGGGAGACAGATGTATTAATTGCGGGAAAAAACTGAAGATTGAAAAAGGAATTGAGGTCGGACATATTTTCAAGTTGGGCGATAAATACAGTGAAAAGCTGGATGCCAGATTTCTTGATGTAGATGGAAAGTTGAAGCCTTTAGTTATGGGCTGTTATGGAATAGGGGTCACTAGAATACTGGCAGCAGCAATAGAACAACTGCACGACGATAAAGGGATAAAATGGCCGCCTTCTATAGCTCCATTTACAGTTAATATTATTGTTACTACTGAAAAAAATAGCGAGTTATCTAAAGCAAGCGACATGATATATAAGACTTTAAAAAAATTAGATGTCGAAGTTCTTTATGATGATAGAGATGTAAGTGCAGGAATAAAATTTAAAGATTCAGATTTAATAGGAATCCCTGTTAGATTTATTTTAGGCAGGAAATTTCTGGGCAGTAGATTAATAGATGTTGAGTATAGGAAAGATTGTAAGAGAGTAGAGCTACCCGTAGATTCTATTCCAAAGTTTATAAAAGAATTTAAGGCTGCAAATAACCTCGGATAAACTCAAAATGAACAATCTGAACAATCAAAAAAGTATAATCAAAGGAATTTTAGAGAAGATTATTTTTAAAAATTCTGAAACCGGGTTTATGGTTGGAAAAGTAAGGTTAGAGGATAATAGTCTGGTAACCATTATAGGAAATGCTTTTGAGCTTCAATGTGGTGAAAAATTGGAAGTGACTGGAAAATGGATTTTAAACAGGAATTATGGACAACAATTTGAAATTGAAAGCATTAAGACAACTGAACCAGCTACTGCTGTTGGTATCGAGAATTATTTAGGCTCAGGTTTAATAAAAGGTATTGGACCGGTAATGGCAAACAGAATAGTTTCTCATTTTAAGCTTGACACTTTAAAAATACTGGATGAAGAGCCAAAAAGATTAAATGAGATAGATGGTATTGGTAAAAAAAGAATAAATTTAATTTCAAAATCCTGGAAAAAACACAAAAATATAAGAGAGGTTATGATCTTTTTACAATCCTATGGAATAAGCAATACTTATGCTACAAAAATTTATAATAATTACGGTGATAATTCCATAAATGTTATAAAGGTAAACCCTTATAGGCTATCAGAGGATATATTTGGAATAGGTTTTAAAACTGCAGATAAAATTGCATTAAAAACAGGTATTGAAAAAGATTCGTTGTTCAGAATAAAGGCAGGAATAATTTATTTACTAAAGTCTGCAGAGGATGAAGGACATTGCTACTTCCCATATGAAGAATTTATAGAGATAGCAGAAAATTTTCTTTGCACGGAATTAGGAAAGATTATCGATGCTTTAAGTAAACTTGAAGGGGATGGAAGAATAATTATTGTTAAAGATAATGTAAGCAAAGTTTATCTGGCCAGTATCTATAATGCTGAAAAATACGTAAGTGAAAAAATTCTGGCGCTTTTAGGCGATGAAATGGAACATAAGATAAGGGGAAGCAAAAAGGATGGTATATGCGATTTAATAAATAATCTGGCAGCAAAAGAAAGAATAATTCTGGATGATATTCAGATAAAAGCTATTGAAAAGGCGGTAAATGAAAAAATACTGGTTATAACCGGAAGTCCCGGTACAGGAAAAAGTACCATACTGAATTTTGTTATAAAAATTTTTGAAAAGAAAAATAAAAGCGTTCTTTTAGGCGCTCCAACGGGAAGAGCTTCTAAAAGGCTGTATGAGACTACTGGTAAGGAAGCAAAAACTA
>PEXF01000080.1 GCA_002779205.1 Candidatus Hydromicrobium americanum | reverse complement strand
ATTTACAATAAATGCCTGCGGTGTTTATTTTGTAGCCATAGTAATATTATACACGGTTGTTTTCTGTTTTTAATTACGCTGCAAGATTGGCAGTTAAAGTTAGGAAATATATTTTGACAAAATTTTAGATGCAGACTATTATTAAAATATGTCAATATTAATGACAAACTTTTATAAAAAGTCTGCCAATTATAACTATGGAAATAGAAGAAATAAAGAAAGTAATAATTGACCAAAGAGAGGAAATAAATGATTTTTTCAAAAAAGAAAAAATCATTGAAAGAGAACTGAATTCTAATAATTTAAAAAGGTTATTAAAACATCCCAATATTTTGGTTATTTCTGGAGCAAGAAGAAGCGGAAAATCAACCTTAGCCTTGCTACTTTTAAAAGGCGAAAAATATGGATATATGGACTTTGATGATGAAAGATTGGCTGGATTTAGCCAGTATGATTTAAATAAGTTAATTCAATCATTTTATGAACTCTATGGGAATAATTTAGATTACTTTGTTTTTGATGAGATCCAGAATGTGAAAAATTGGGAGGTCTTTTTAACCCGGTTAAGAAAAACAAAAAAAATTATTATTACAGGTAGCAATGCTAAACTCTTATCAGGCGAACTCTCTACACATTTGACTGGGAGGTATATAGACTTTACCCTATACCCTTTTTCTTTTAAAGAATTTTTAACCTTCAAAGGTATAGATTTTAAAAAAGACAGTAGCGTTTTTTCCACTAAAGAAGTTGCTCAAATAAAGAGGATTCTAGAAGAATACATTAAAATTGGCGGATTCCCTGAAGTTTTTAATACAAGTTTGCAGAGATTTGTCTTTTATCCAAACAAAAGAAAGAGAATTAAAATCATTAATTAAGGCTAGCGATGAATTAGATTGCAGCAATTTATTAGTTATTACTTATGATTATGAAGGAGAAGAAAAGATTGGTAGAAAAAACATAAAATTTATTTCTCTGTGGAAGTGGCTTTTGCAATAAAATATTTATGGAGTTTTCGAGACCCATAACTATGGAATTTTGTTTGACTTTGAGTAATACAAGGTATTATCCAATTTCTGGATTAAAATTGTGGTCTTTTTAATTTTAAATGACCTTTATAAAAAACTGTAGCCTGGTATACATATCCTTTTCTCATAGGATTACCTGTATTGAATATCAACTAAGATAAAATTTGACTTGGAATTTTAATAAAGGTTATATTATTACAAAAAGCACAGAGTATGTATATAAAAATGGTGATTATTCAGTTGAAGCCATACCTTGCTGGAAGTATTGGGGTATTAAGAACAAAGTAGGTTTGATCTTATAAACACAGGTAGTTTTCCAGCAGAAGGATTTCTATTTTCCTGCTGCTATAACCTGCATAATTTAAAAATAGTGAATTATCATCTGTAACAAGCTTACAATTAAACCTCTCCGCAGTAGCAATAAAGATACAGTCATAGACACTCTCATTTATATCAGCCGCTATTTTGGTAGCAATTTTTAAAATTTCCTTGTCAATATAAAAAATAATTCCGAGATTATAATATTCTTTTTTTATTAGTAAATATGCTAAAATATAATTACAATTTAGATAAGAAATTTTATATGCATAAAATTACAGAGGAACTGATATGGAGAAAAGAATAAGAGATGAACTAAATACCCTAAAAGATATAATAATAAAAACAATTCCTGTTGGAAGAATATTTTTATTCGGCTCCTATGCGGATGGTAAACCAAATATTGATTCAGACCTGGATATTTATGTAGTCATGTCCGACAATGCAAAAATTAAAGAAATTGATGCCATGAAATTAATCCGTAAAGCGATTCGGGATAAGAAAACAATGCCTGTGGATATTGTGGTCATCAAAGAGAATAAATTCAATAAGCGCAAATCTTCCATTACAATCGAACGTCAAATTGAACAGGATGGGATCTTACTGTATGGTTAATATAAAAGAAGCGCAGGAATGGCAGAGACTTGTTGCTATGGATTTAAACACAGCAGAATATCTTAAGAATATGAAGCCGCTTCCAATAGAGATCATTTGCTATCATTGTCAGCAATCGGCTGAAAAATACCTCAAAGGATATCTTGTCTTTTGCTGAATGACCCCGCCAAGGATGCATGATTTAGATGAATTGTGTAAGCTTTGCTTGAAATATTCAAATAACTTTAAGAATATAGCTGACCAATGTTCAGATCTTACAGCTTATGGTGTTCAGCCTAGATATCCAATGGAACTGATATTAGATAAAGAAGATATACAGCAAGCCTTAGATAGCGCTAAGGCAGTTAAGGATTTTGTGGTTGCTATTATTGAAGAGAAAATAGCTCAAGAACAGAAGCAGGCTGAATCAAAAACACTGGATGAATAGTTTTTTTAATTTAGTAAAAAGAAATATAATTAATTGAGAAATAATTAATAAAGAATGGTGAATAAAATGAGTAAACAAGAATTATTATCGAGGATAACAACCAATCCCAAAATTATGGTTGGTAAGCCAATTATAAGAGGGTTGAGAATAACTGTGGATCAAATTTTGAAAACCTTGGCAGCAGGAGTAAATATCAAAGAATTATTAGAAGATTATCCAGAACTAGAAAGAGAAGATATTGAGGCTGCCTTGCTTTATGCTGCAGAGTTAGTAGAAGAAGAGAGGGTATTTAAAATAGGTGTCTAAGTATGTCTATTGCAAATCTAAAATTTTATCAGAAATTTTAACAAACTATTCTGATAAAATAAAAGATAAATTTTGTGTTTTTCAGAAAGATAAACTTAGAATAAGAAAAAAATCGGAATGAGTCTGTTTAAAAATCTTCTAAGGTAATTAAATTATTGATGATAGCACTGCATATTTCAATTTTAAATGGCACCCCTTACATTTGGAGTGAAGGAAGCCAGGTCGGCGCTATTAAGGATTCACAAACTGCTGTTAAAGCAATTGGTCTTGATATAAAAGTTCTTAAAAGCAATGCAGAATTTCTTACTGTCTGACTTCCATCATATGAAAATATACCAGCACCTTCATCACCATTAATCGGAGCAGAACCTGATAAAAAGAAAAAAGTTTGCCTAAAGTCCTTTTCAGTCTTAGCCAGACCTTTAAAGATAGAAGAGGCAATCAAGCTTACATCGATTGCTGAAAGCGGCAATATTTTCGAAAGTCAAGTTATTTTTGGTAGTTCGATCATCTGGACAGGCAAACTTCTTAAAATAGCTCTCAACCTTGTAGCACAAGAGAATTTTCTGCCAACGCTGCTTCAACACAGTGGTCGTTGGGAAGCCCGTTGGTTGCCCATACCTTGCGACGGCAACGATAAGCAGCTCGAAAAACTTTCTGCTGCTATGCCTGCTGTTTGCCGCTGCTTAAATAATGATACAGAAAAAGCGCCTGACACGCCGGCTAAAATAGTTCTTAATACATTACTTGCAAAAAGTATTGATGCCATTATTCGAAGCGCTAATCCTTTGAAAAATAAATGCAAAAAGCACGACAGCCTGCACGATGTCTGGACTGCTGCATTGACTGCTGAAAATGCACAAGTTATGTGGGCTGACGAGCAGGAAATTTACAGCTTTTCAAAACAGTTAACAGACTGGAGCCGGCCTGTTGATTTAATTACCCGTTCACCCTTTAAATTCTGCTTTCGTCTATCTGAACCTCAGGAAGATGAAGATAAATGGCGCTTAGATTAAATGCTGCACTTCCCAAACGCTTAGGGTCCCTTGCATTCTGGCGCTCTGATAAAGACTTCATGGATGAGATGGAGAGAATCTATAAAAATGCTTCAGGCTATGCCGAAAGTTGCATAATTTCCTCTTCAGATTCCCATAATTGACAGGCTAAAGGGAAAAATGACTAAGTTTTGCAACGTAATTGTCTATAATTATGTCAGAATAGACCCTGAAATAGTTTATTTAAAAAAGTTGACAAACACGTGTGGATTATACTATATTAATACGTGCAAGAATTTAATGGAGGCCGGTATGGTAAAAAAATTAACACTAACCCTGGATAGCAAAGTAATTGAAGCTGCAAAAGTATATGCTAAAAAAAATAATATGAGTTTATCAGGAATAGTTGGGCTTTATTTTAAAACTCTATCCTCAGAAATTAACAATAATAAAATACCTCCTATTACCAAAGAATTATCAGGAATAGCCAGGTTTACTACAGCAAAATCAGATAAGGAACTTTTAGAAGAAGCGTTAACTAAAAGATTTGTATGATAGAAAAATTATTCATTGACACTGATATTATTCTGGATATAGTTTTAAAAAGAGAACCCTTTTACCCTGATTCCCAAAAGGTACTATCTCTAATTGAAAGAAACTATTTCTCAGGCTTTACATCATCTCTGATAATAGCAAATTGTTACTATATTATAAACAGTAATAAAGATGAAAAAACCGCTTTAAAAACAATATCAAAACTAAGATCTATTTTAAATGTTTTACCATTTACAGATAAGGAGATAGGAGAATCACTAAACTCAAGTATAAAGGACTTTGAGGATGGTGTTCAATACTTTATTGCATTAAATAATAGTATAAATAACTTAATAACAAGAAATATTTCCGATTATAGAGACTTAGATATAAATGTTCTAACTCCAAAAGATTTCTTAAATCTGGAAAAAATAAAAAGAATCATTGAATCAAAATCCTAACATATTCTTTTGTTTAATTTTGTCGATTGAAGCCATTTCTTTAAATTGCTAATTGTAAGTTGATTTGATAGAATTTAGCTCAAATGAATAATAAAATACTTAAAAAAATTTCTAATTTTTTTACTAAACAGAAAGATATGGTGGCGGTTTACCTTTATGGCTCAAGGGCCAAAGGGGAAGAAACTGATAAAAGTGATCTGGATTTAGCAATACTTTTTAAAAGACCGCTGACAAAATATGAGAGAATTTTGGAGTTAAGGGTGGAAGTGCAGAAAGTGGTAGGAGATGTTTTTTTTATAGATACCAGAGAGATTAACTTAAGTATTTCTCCAGTATTTTTAGGAGAGGTGATAAGCAGTGGCAGGATAGTATTTTGCCGGGATGAGGGTAAACGAATAAAATTTACAAATTTTGTCTACTATAGTTAGTATAATAGCCAGATTATAGATGCCAAGAAAATTAATGACATATATTAATGATTTTGAGTGAACTATTATGTTTGTAAATTTCACCTTTATAGTTGTTACTTCAAAAGACATTCTTATGAACACAGGTAGTTTTCCAGCAGAAGGATTTCTATTTTGTTCCCTAAGCCTATAAATATATTATATTAGCATTGTAATATATAATATAGAATATTATAATGACAGCATAATATATTAAAGACGAATTGCTTTATTTAAAATATGATTGAAATCGTATCATTGCCTGCCATATTAATATTATAGCAAAATAAATTGAGGAGCTTTACTTTCAACAAAAGAAAATCATTAATCAAGAATAGTTACGAATTAAATTGTAGTAATTTAGATTACTTGTTATTGCAGTATATTGTAAATTTCCCAGGGATATAGTTGTTTAACATTTCTATATTTGCTATTCTTATTTTTATTCAAGGTAATACAAATTACATCTTTTGTATTATATTTATTCGAAAAATAAAGTGCGTTTTTTATTAATTTGTCTCTAAAACAAATCTTAACCTCTGCTGGTATAAGTTTACTTCTGTCTAAAATAAAATCAACTTCCTGACCTTTATTTGTTCTCCAAAAGTAAATATTTTCAACAGGACTATTTCTTCTTAAATTCATATAAACACTGTTTTCAAACAAACTGCCAGATATAACTCTGCTAAAAGTTTTGTTGGCTAAAATATTAGCAATTCCTGAGTCCTCTAAATATACCTTTGGCATTTTAGTTAATTCACTTCTTATATTTTTATAAAAGGGATAGATCATCTTTATAATGTATGTATTTTCCATAATAAACAAGTAGTCTTCTATTGTTTGTCTGGCTATTCCTAATGTGTTGGACAGTTCTAAAATATTTAGTAAATTCCCGGATTGGCTGGCAAGTAATTTTAACAAAATATTAAATTTATTGATATTTCTTATATCAGCCAGATCTCTAATATCTTTTTTAATATATGTATTTATAATTTGCTTTAATTTAAATTCCTTCTTTTCTATTGATTTTTCCAGAACAATTGCCGGGTAACTACCCATAAGAGCATATTCGGTATATAAATCTCTTAATTCATTATGTAAAATATCAGGTAGCTTTGTTCCCAATCTTATTTTTTTTTCTTTAAACCACAAAAACTCCTCAAAGTCTAATGTAAATATTTCAAAATTTAAAGTTCTTCCTACCAAAGAATTTTTAAATTTAGACTTAATGCCAAAGCTTGAAGAACCTGTAGCTATAATTTTTACTTTTGTTTTATAACGATCATAAAATAATTTAAGAAAAGAAGATGGGTTTTTCAAATACTGGATTTCATCAATAAATAGATAAATCTTCTTGCTGAAATCACAGTTTATACCAGTCAAATAATCTATTACTTTTTCTACTCCTTTATCACAGAGCTCAACTAAATTAAAGTCTTCCAGGTCAAAATATACAATATTGCTCTCAGTTATTTTTGATTTTAATACTGAAGATATCAAAATCTTAATAATTGAGGTTTTGCCAACTTGCCTTGCTCCATGCAAAACAATAACTTCATCATCATCTAAAAACTTAGCTATTGAGCTAATAACTTTTCTATTTATTAATTTTTCTTGTATTATTCTCATACAAATTAATTTAATATTATGATAATATAACTTAACATAATACCAGGTAATTTGTCAAGTTTCTAACATCACTATAACTATTCTTAAGTCAAGTAATCTGGATATGATCTAATAAAATCACCCGGTACTTTTACATCTTTTTTTATTAACATTTAAATTAGTATAATAGGAGTCAAACTCAGGGAGAGTATTTATGACAATTATTCAAAAAATTGTTTAATTATTACAAATTTTAATTATAATAAACAGGAATAAAAGAACTTGTAAATAATCATAATACAGGAAAATTAAAAATGATTAATCTAAAAGACAGGAAAGTTATTGTTACAGGAGGCGCAGGCTTCCTCGGGAAATTTGTAGTTAAAAAATTAAAAGTTAGGAAAAAGTTAAAAGTGCACTTTAATTAGAAACAGGGGTTCAAGCTCTTACTTTAGGAGTGCAGCCACTGAAATGTCTTCATCCAATTCCTCCCAGTGTATTCCCACGCCTTTGCCAATCAGTCTCCATTTCATCCTCTGCTCATTTGTTGCCTCTCGCAGTTTAGGGAACCATTCTAGAGGAATACTTATTTCTCTGCCGTCAAGAAGGCGGACATGCATCATCTCCGAATCGAACCATATATTGGTTGCCATAACCTCTGAAGTTTTAACGCTTAAAATATCCATACCACCTCTCCTTAAAAAGATTTATATTCTCCAAAACCAATCCTCTTAAAACCCGTAAGGGCAGAGTTCCATGCACTTCAGTGCGTGGGTGAATGAGTATATTACAAGCGAAGCTTAATTTTAGTTAGTGACACGTACTTTAGTACGTGGGTATCTAATCATACCGATACTGGTGTAAGGCTAAATACCCGTGCAAACTTAGTTGCTCTCTGAAGATCACCTTCTCGTAGAGATTCCCTCACATCATCTAACTTTTGGGCATCTTCAAGAGAGAGATATGGTGACCAGCCCTCTCCAGTATCAATAATTTCTACATCAACTTCTGCAACATAATTACCTTCGTGTACAAGTTTGGTATGATATCTCTTTGTCATACTCGCCTCCTCGTAAAATTATCTGTCCACATATTTACATCCGGCCTATAAGCTGTTATTTAATTCTTTAAAACGTTTTACTCATTCTCAATTTATACTATATCTTTAAGGAAGCGAAATATCAATAGATCGAATTGCTTTATTTAAAATCTAAATGAAATTGTATCGTTGCCCATATAAAAATCTAAACGAAATTATTTTAATTATAATATCTAATTCTCTATATTTAAAGACAACGTATAGGCTTTCAGATACTTTTTTAGATGACGCAATAGGATCCTATTTATCAACAATCCTATTGAAGCACATCTTAAGAGACTATGCATATTCATATCCTGGCCCCATGACAGTGTAACGGGCGAGCTGATTTCACTTCTTCCGCAAACTGGTTATGCAGGAGCTGCAAGGTTTAATTAATAATCTTTGACATTAATAATGCAATACGTTAATATAGTCATATGATTATTTCATTTCGCGATAAGGAAACTGAAAAGATCTGGAATCAGCAATATTCTAAGAAATTGCCTAAAGATATTCAAAGAATTGGACTTAGAAAGTTAATAATTATAAACAGAGCAAAGGATTTAAATGATTTAAATATTCCACCAGGGAATAAACTTGAGCAACTTGCTGGCAATAGACAGGGGCAGTATAGTATCAGAATAAACGATCAATTCAGGGTCTGCTTTTACTGGGAACATGGAATTGCCAGTTTAGTTGAAATAACAGATTATCATTAGGAGGAAAAAAATTATGGGAAAAATTACAAACATTACACCAGGTGAAATTCTTTTGGAAGAATTCTTAAAACCTTTAAAAATCAGTGCTTACAGGTTATCCAAAGATACTGGTATGCCTGCTACCCGGGTGTCACAAATCCTTAAGGGAAAGCGCAGAATAACTGCTGATACTGCTTTAAGATTATCCAAGTATTTTGGTAACTCTGCAGATTTCTGGATGGGAATCCAGGATGAATTTGATTTGAGAGAAGAAGTACAAAGGATTAGATTAGAATTAAATAGGATTCCAAAAGTTGCCAACAGGCATTTTATTTAAAATTATCCCTTTTAAGGGAATTTGCCAGTACATCAACAATAGCATTCCCAATTCCTACAACGCTGGATTTCTTATCTGGTATTATCCCTTATAAAAGTAGCCATTTCCAGAGGGGGATAAACTTAATCTTCTTTTCTTTAATTATTTCCTCTTTTTCTTGGTCATAGGTAATTATAGTTAGATTATTGTACTCTAACTGCTTACTTCCCCTTATAAAAGATCTGATTTCTCTTTCTCTGTTGATTTAAAAGTCGTGATTTACAAACAAAAGGGAATTTTACCGGGATGATATTTTTAAAAACTCTATATCGTATAGTCTGTAAAAAGGCATAAAAATAACTTCAGTATTATCTATTTTTAAAATA
>PEXF01000006.1:3065-9221 GCA_002779205.1 Candidatus Hydromicrobium americanum | reverse complement strand
TTTAACCCCTGGCAGCGAGGGGATGAGGGGGGCTGTTAAGAAGGCTGAGGAAATTGTAAAGAAAAATCGCAATGCATTTATGCCCCAGCAATTCAAAAATCTTGCTAATCCTGAGATTCATCGGAAAACTACTGCAGAAGAGATTTGGAGAGATACTGATGGTAAGGTTGATATTCTTGTTTCTGGTGTTGGAACAGGGGGAACGATCACAGGTGTTGCAGAAGTTATTAAAAGGAAAATCTATTATTAGGGGGTGATGAATCATGGGAATGGGGATATCAAAATATGTTCAAATTGTGGAGAAGCTGTATATGTATCCAAGGATGATATTAAAATATGTCCAAAGTGTAGAAATGTTGTTCTTTACTTTGATGGAGGAGACTGAAAGGAAGTTATCAGATGGCTAAAACTATTACTGAAATTAACGAAAAGATTAAAAAAGGTCAAGCAGTTGTAGTAACTGCTGAAGAGATAGTTGATATTGTAGAGGAGAAAGGAGTAAAAAGGGCTGCTCAAGAGGTGGATGTAGTAACTACCGGCACATTCGGCCCGATGTGCTCAAGTGGGATATATATTAATATTGGTCATGCGAA
Source organism: Candidatus Hydromicrobium americanum (assembly GCA_002779205.1). Taxonomy (GTDB): domain Bacteria; phylum Actinomycetota; class Humimicrobiia; order Humimicrobiales; family Humimicrobiaceae; genus Hydromicrobium; species Hydromicrobium americanum. The sequence continues at coordinate 8,628 of PEXF01000006.1, read as the reverse complement.
ACCAAGGATAAAATTAGGTGGTGGTAAATGTTATTTGAATGAGGTACCAGCCTATTGTGGTTTTGCTGCCGTAGACATCTACCTTGGATGTACTCACTTGTCTGATGATGACCCCAGAAATAAAGTTTATCCTGGTGAGTTCAAATATGGAGGTGGTCATGTAATTGAAGAGTTTGTTGCCGGTAAAGACATTAGACTTACTGCCATTGCTTATGGTACAGACTGTTATCCAAGAAGAAAGTTAGAAACTTGGATAAACATTAAAGATGTAAATGAGGCAGTACTCTTTAATCCAAGAAATGTTTATCAGAACTACAATGTGGCAGTTAATCTCTCTGATAAACTTATTTATACTTATATGGGAGTTCTAAAGCCCAACTTAGGCAATGCCAATTACTGTGGTGCTGGTCAACTCTCTCCTCTTTTGAATGACCCATTATACAAAACTATTGGTATTGGTACGAAGATATTTCTTGGTGGTGGAGTCGGCTATGTAGCCTGGCAAGGAACACAGCATAATCCAACAGCTAAGAGAAAGGATAACGGTGTTCCTTGCGTTCCAGCAGGTACCCTAGCAGTAATAGGGGATCTAAAGCAGATGAGACCTGAGTGGTTAGTGGGAACGAGTTTCCAGGGTTATGGAGCGACACTCACTGTAGGTGTAGGAATTCCTATCCCTATTTTAGATGAAGAGATTGTTCGGTACAGTGCAGTGAAGGATGAGGAAATATTTGCACCTATCGTCGATTACGGCAAACAATATCCTTATAGTGAAAAACCACAGGTTGAATTAGGTGAAGTCTCCTATGCTCAACTTAAGACTGGCAAGATCAAACTACACGGTAAAGAGATTCCCACTGCTCCACTTTCAAGTTATCCAAAGGCGATAGAAATCGCTGAGACGCTGAAAGATTGGATTAAAAGTGGCAGGTTTCTTTTGACTGAGGCGGTAGCTTCGCTCCCAGGACCAGAGTCAGGTTTAACCTTTAAATTCTTAAAGGAAAGACCAATAGAATGAGAAATGAAGGGAATGTAGGGTTGAGGGCTAAGGATTTCTCCTTGCTTCAGCCTTACATTCCTTAAAGGAGAAGTCTATGATTTCCAAACGAATTGTCTTAAGATTTCCTAATCGTCTGATCGATCAACCAATTGTTTGTAAACTGGTCAAAGACTATGATTTGGAATTTAATATCCTTAAGGCTTATATAGCTCAACGAGAAGAAGGACTTTTGGTGTTAGAACTTAAAGGGCAGGATGAGGAGTATAATAAAGGAATAGATTATTTAACCCGAATAGGAGTAAGAATTCAACTACTTAGTCAGGATATAGTTCGCAATAATGCCAAGTGCACTCATTGCGGTATTTGTATTTCAGTATGCCCCACTGGTGCATTAGTTATAGATTCCATTACTCGAAAAGTTCATTTTTATGACAATAAATGCATTGCCTGTGAACTATGTATCCCTGCTTGTCCACCAAGAGCAATGGAGGTACATTTTTAATGCAAGAAGTAAGATCTTACCGTAATTGGTGCAAGCATAGGGATTTAGTTTGTTTTAATGTAGTAGTTAAAGAAAGCGATATATATATTTTAGCACGAAAGAATTTAACAAGGAAAGCCATTAAGTTGGTTTCCAAATACCGTTTAATAGTAGAAAAATACATTGAAAGAAATCCATCTTTTGCGAGCAGCCTTGAACCTGTTCCCGTAGAGGGAAATGCTCCTCTTATTGTTAAAGAAATGGCTAAAGCAGGAAAAAAAGTAGGGGTCGGTCCAATGGCAGCAGTAGCTGGAGCAATTGCTGAATTTGTAGGTAGAGATTTATTAGATTATTCTCCAGAAGTAATTATAGAGAATGGTGGCGATATATTTATGAAAAGTTTGAAAGTTAGAAATATTGGCATTTATGCTGGTAATTCATCTTTTACGAAAAAGATAACCTTAAAGATACTACCTCAGGAAACTCCCCTTGGGATTTGCACTTCCTCAGGTACAGTAGGACATTCCTTAAGTTTAGGAAATTCTGACGCGGTTATAGTAATATCTCCTTCCACAAGTCTTGCAGATGCATCGGCTACAGCAATTGGTAACCTTATAAAGAATGAATCAGACATATCCCAAGGGATAGAATTTGCTCAAAAGGTAAAAGGGATAAAAGGTATACTCATAATCAAAGACAACAAAATGGGTATTTGGGGCAATGTAAAGATTTCTTAGGATTTAAAGAAATGTTCAAAATCTTAAAGGAAGATATTCAGACTGTATTTACAAAAGATCCAGCAGCAAGGAATACATTAGAAGTAATTCTTTGTTATCCCGGACTTCATGCAATATGGCTTCACAGGATTGCACATTGGTTTTACAAAAAGAAATTGTATACGATAGCTAGAATAATTTCTCATACCAACCGCCATATTACTAACATTGAAATACATCCAGGAGCAAAAATTGGAAGAAGGTTCTTTATAGATCATGGAATGGGAGTGGTGATAGGTGAAACAGCTGAGATTGGTGATGATGTTCTGATGTATCAGGGAGTAGTTTTAGGTGGGACGAGTTTAGAGAAAAAGAAGCGGCATCCAACTATTGGAAACAATGTGGTGATTGGTGCGGGAGCAATAGTATTGGGTGCAGTAAATATTGGTGACAGAGCAAGGATAGGTGCTGGTTCAGTTGTAATTACTGATATCCCTCCTGATGCAACAGCGGTGGGGGTTCCCGGTAGAATTGGCTTAGGATTCAGTGGTAAGGAAATACAAGCATTAGAACATGGCAAATTGCCTGACCCTATTGCTGATGCTATCCGTTTTGTTATGAATGAACAAGAGAAGTTGGAAGAAAGAATTAAAAAATTGGAAACACTGGAAGGAATTACAAAACACATAGATAAGCAGATAGAAAAGAAGAAGGAGGAAATAGAAAAAGCCTTTGCCAGTAAAAGTAAAGAAAAATTCAATGAAGGTGGAGGTATCTGATGAGAAAGGTATATTTAGACCATAATGCTACTACGCCAACTCATCCAGAAGTAGTTAAAGCAATGTTACCTTATTATGGAAAAATTTATGGTAATCCTTCCAGTATTCATCAGTTTGGTCAAGAGGCACGAAAAGCGATTGATGAAGCACGGGAAAAGGTAGCAGACTTTATAGGCGCTATACAGGAAGAAATAATTTTTACTAGTGGTGGAACTGAAGCAGATAATTTTGCCATAAAAGGTATTGCTTATGCTAATGAAAAGAAAGGTAAGCACATTATTACTTCTTCTATTGAACACCATGCAGTTTTAAATCCGTGTAAATATTTGGAGAAACAAGGTTTTCAAGTTACTTATCTGCCAGTCGATAAATATGGTCTTGTTGACCCTGATGAGGTCGAGAAAGCAATTACTAAAGAAACAATTCTTATTACCATTATGCACGCTAATAATGAGATAGGAACAATTGAACCAATTGCTGAAATTGGGAAAATAGCAAAAGAAAAAGGAATTTGTCTTCATACAGATGCTGTGCAAACTGTAGGAAAAATTCCAGTAAATGTAAATAAATTGAATATTGATTCGCTTTCTCTATCAGCACATAAAATCTATGGTCCTAAAGGTATTGGTGGACTTTATGTGCACAAAGGAATAAGAATACAACCTTTGATCGAAGGTGGACATCATGAGAAAAATCGTAGAGCAGGGACAGAAAATGTGCCTGCTATAGTTGGATTAGGCAAAGCAGTAGAAATTGCTAAAACCACTCTGGATAAAGAATCAATTTATTTGACTAATTTAAGAGATGGGCTCTGTAGTGGCATAGGTGAGAAAATAGATTCTGTTTACTTAAATGGTCATCCCGTGAAAAGACTTCCTAATACTTTAAATATGAGTTTTGAATTTGTTGAGGGCGAATCAATAATTCTTAACTTGGATATGAAAGGTATTGCTGTTTCCAGTGGTTCAGCGTGTACTTCAGGTTCTTTAGAACCTTCACATGTTTTAAAAGCAATGGGAGTAGAACCAGCAATTGCTCAAGGGTCAGTAAGATTTAGTTTAGGTAAAGATAATACAGAGGAAGACATTGACTATGTATTGGAAGTTTTGCCAGAAATTATAGTTCGCTTACGAGCAATGTCTCCTTTGTATAGAAAACAAAAAGGATAATTTTATATGCATAATTTGCCATTAGCTGAGAAAAAGTGTTTATGGACACTTGAGGATATGAAAAATGAAGTAAAGGTACCTCATAAAATTCAGATTAAAGCAATTAAAGCACTAGATAAAATATTATCTTTAAGAGGATAGCCATGAAATATAGTGAAAAAGTAATGGAACATTTTCGCAATCCAAGGAATGTTGGAGAGATAGAAAATCCTGATGGTATAGGCCATGTGGGTAATCCTGTTTGCGGCGATATTATGGAATTGTATATTAAAGTCGAGAATAACATAATTGTTGATGCAAAATTTAAAACCTTTGGTTGTGGAGCAGCAATAGCCACAAGTTCTATGGTAACTGAACTTGTAAAGGGTAAAAGCATAGACGAAGCTTTAGCAATATCAAACAAAGCTGTAGCTGAAGCATTAGGTGGATTACCACCGATAAAAATGCATTGTTCTGTATTGGCTGAAGACGCGTTGAAATCAGCTATTGATGATTATCTAAAAAAACAAGGTTAAAATAAATGATGAAAAAACGAGTAGTTATAGCAATGAGTGGCGGAGTGGATTCCTCAACTACTGCTCTATACTATAATTCTGGTAATATAATTAGTCATGTTCCGTTAAAAAATGATCGTATCCATGCTTTGTAAGGAGCTCTTCTTTGCCTTCTTTATAGATTCTAACACCCTTTTCTCTGGTTATTTTTCCTACTAAAAATCCTTTAACTTTATTTAGATTTTTCTTTGAAACTGTGTAAACTAATTCAAAATCTTCTCCACCATATAAAGCAAAATCTAAAGCGTTTTTTTCGCAGATTTTAGCTGCTTTTTTTGTTGTTGATTTTACAGGGATTGAATCTGCATAAATAATAGCGCCTGTATCGCTTTGCTCGCATATTCTTAAAACATCTGAAGCAAGACCATCAGAAACATCAATCATTGCGTTAATATATTTTAAGAAAGGCTCTACTTTATAAAATTTTACCTCTGGTTCTAAATGTTTCTTTTTTACTTCTTCGAAGCCCTCTATGTTTTTTAAGAATAAATTCAGGCCAGCTGTACTTGCTCCTAAATCTCCACTTACTAAAATACAATCATCTGGTTTAGCGGCTGAACGAAATTTGAGATTTTCTTTTTTTGCTTCTCCAATCATACATATATCTATAATAAGTTGTTTGCCATGAGTTATATTGCCGCCTATAATTTCGATTTGGTATTTACTGGCGACTTGCCGCATTCCTTTATATATATTTTCAATAATTCCAACATCAATGTCTTTCGGTAAGACTAAAGAAACTAAAAAATATTTGGGTTTTGCACCCATAGCTCCTATATCGGACACATTGATTTCTACTGCTTTTTTACCAACCTGTTCAGGAGAAAAGTATCTTAGTGAAAAATGATCGCCATCTACCAATGT
>PEXF01000006.1:0-3046 GCA_002779205.1 Candidatus Hydromicrobium americanum | reverse complement strand
TACCTGTTACCCACTTTTACAAGAGCCGCATCATCGCCTATACCTTTAATTATATATCTGCTAACCGGTTTTTTTGTAAGCCTTTTTATTAAGGCAAATTCCCCGCCTATTTGAGAGATATCTATTTTTATTTTCCTTCTTTAATTTTAATATATCATTTAACTTTATGTTCTGCTTTTCCCTGGCTAAAATATTTATTTACTATATCAATTGCGCAGTATTTTCCGCACATCGTACACTTGTCACCGGTAATTTTACTTTCTTTTCTGTACCGTCTTGCTTTTTCCGGGTCTATAGATAGGCTTATCTGTTTTTCCCAGTTTAATTTTTTTCTTGCTCTTGCCATTTCTATATCCTTATTCATGGCACCACTGGTCCCTTTTGCGATATCGGCTGCATGTGCTGCAATTCTGGTAATTATAACTCCCTCTCTAACATCATCTACTGTGGGTAATCTTAAATGTTCGGAAGGTGTAAGATAGCATAGATAGTCAGCGCCCCAGTAACCAGCTAAAGCTCCGCCGATAGCGCCTGTAATGTGATCATAACCAGGTGATATATCAGTAACTAGTGGACCTAAAACGTAAAAAGGTGCACCTCCACAAATCTTTTTTACAAGTAAGACATTTGCCTCTATCTGGTCAATGGGCATATGACCGGGACCCTCTATTATTACCTGTACGCCCTCTTTTAGAGCTCTTTTTGCCAGTTCTCCTAAAATTACTGTTTCTTGTATTTGTCCTCTGTCTGTGGCATCAGCCAGGCATCCAGGTCTTAGCCCATCTCCAAGGCTTAAAGTTACATCGTATTTTTTAGCTATTTCCAGCAGTCTATCATAATCTTCAAAAAGTGGGTTTTCTTTTTTATTATATATCATCCATTCAACTAGAAAAGCACCACCTCTACTTACAATATCCAGGATCCTGCCCTGGTTTCTTAGTCTTTTTATAGATTCTCTTGTTACACCGCAGTGTACCGTCATAAAATCAACGCCATCTTTTGCTTGTTTTTCGATTACATCAAAAATATAATCTTCAGTCATGTTTACAATACCTTTCCTTTTTGCAAATTCAATAGCGGCCTGGTAAATAGGAACTGTTCCTACGGGTACAGTGGATCTGTCTATGATAGTTCTTCTTATTTTATCAATATCTCCACCGGTGCTTAGATCCATAACAGTATCAGTCCCGGCTTTAATGGCTGCATCTAATTTTTCTATTTCCTCTTCCAGACTGGTATGCTCTGAAGATGTTCCTATGTTTGCATTAACTTTTGTTCTTAAGCCTCTTCCAATTCCTGATAATACTTCAAGAGATTTGTGTTTTTTATTATAAGGAATAACAATAATACCTTCTGCTATGCTCTCTCTTATATATTCAGAATCAACCCCTTCTTTTTTTGCTACAGTTTTCATTTCTTTTGTTATTTCACCGGACCCGGCTTTACTTAATAGAGTCATTTATAATAACCTCCCTGAATTTTTTACATTCTTTTTCCACATTGTCTTTAGTAACTATGGCTGAAATTGCTGCAATAGATCTTGCACCTGCTTCTATTACACTTCCAAGATTATTTTCATTTATTCCGCCAATAGCTACAAAAGGAATCTTTATTGCTTTCTTTATATCTTTTATTAACTTAAGTCCTGCTGGTCTTCCAGCGTCTAATTTAGTTTTTGTCTCAAAAATTGGACTTACTCCTACATAATCTGCGCCAATCCTTTCGGCTTCCACTGCCTCTCTAATATTATGTACAGTTAATCCAATAATTTTTTTACTTCCAAGTATTTTTCTGGCAATGCTATAGGTCATATCTTTATTACCCAGGTGGACTCCATCAGCATCCACTGCTAAAACAATGTCAACTCTATCATTTATTATAAATAGAACGTTATTTTTTTTACAAAGTTCACCTATTTCTTTTGCCTCTTTTATCATATCTCCTGTACTCTCTCCTTTTTCTCTATATTGAATTATTTTAACGCCCGCTCGTATAGCAGACTTAACATCTTCCAGGATAGTTTTTTTAGTTAGATTCGAATCTGTAATAAAGTATAAATCCATATCTTCTAGTTTTTCTTTCATTTATTCCCTTTTCTCTATTTTTATCATTTCTTCTATTTTGTTTTTATCAAGGTTAAAAATTTCATCAAAGAAAATAGTTTTATAGGAAGCTGGACCTTTAGCTGTTTTTGCTGCCAGTTCACCGGCTATACCAATAAAAGAAAGAGCATTTGTAGAAGCTAGTGCATAGTCTTTTTCAACAGCGGCAAATGTTCCTATTGCTGAGGCAGCCATACAGCCTGAACCAACAAAACTGCCCATCATATCGTGACCATTTTTACAAATATAGGTATCTTTTCCATTTGATATAATGTCTTCCTTTCCAGTTATCACCACGGTTAGATTTCTTTCACTTGCTAATTTTTTTGATATTTCTACCAGATTTCCTTTTACTGATATTGCTTCCACTCCTTTTGTTTCTGCCTCTGCTCCGGCTATTATTCCAATCTCTGAAGAGTTTCCCTTTAGAACTGAAATTTTTACTTTTTCTAAAATTTCCACTGCTTTATTTGTTCTTAGGTCTGTTGCGCCAGCTCCAACTGCATCCAGGATTACAGGAATGTTTTTTTCATTTGCTTTTTTACCTGCTAAAATCATTGATTCTACTAAATCTACTGTCAGTGTTCCAATATTTAAAACAAGAGCGCTAGATATGGAAGTCATTTGTTCAACTTCTTCTATTGCATGCGCCATAACAGGCAGGGCACCTATAGCTCTTACTATGTTTGCACAATCATAAATCGTTACCCAGTTTGTTATATGGTGTACTAACGGTTTTTGTTCTTTTATTTTCCTTAAAGTCTCTGATATGCTCATAAAATTTCCCTTCTTGCTCAGATTTATTTGTCTTGTTATTCGTTTAAATTGATGTATCTTATAAAACTTGCGTTTTTTTCTTTTTTTATATACCTTCCCGATTTAAGGAGTATTAAAAACTACCATAAAAATAAAAAAACTACTAACCTGGCCGTTGATTAGTAGTT
>PEXF01000110.1:9080-9441 GCA_002779205.1 Candidatus Hydromicrobium americanum | reverse complement strand
GGCAGGAGAGGATAAGCTTATAGTGACAGATGACCTTGCGGTATTGTTTGTTCTTAATGATGTGGATGTAATAGTAGATGCAACGGGCAGTCCTGAAGCCGGAGCATATATAGCATCCAATGCCATATCATGTAAAAAACATATAGTGACCTTGAATGTAGAAGCAGATGTAACTATTGGACCGCTTCTTAAAAAGATGGCGGATGAGGCTGGAGTGGTGTATACAGTTTCAGCAGGAGATGAACCGGCTGCGCTAAAAGAGCTATATGATTTTGCAGATGCACTTGGACTTGAGGTTATTGCAGCAGGGAAAGGGAAAAATAATCCTCTGGATAGATACGCAAATCCGGCTACACTTAAG
>PEXF01000110.1:0-8969 GCA_002779205.1 Candidatus Hydromicrobium americanum | reverse complement strand
GATTGCAGGGGTATGCATGGACCTAGAGCTGATATAAAAGACTTACTGAATGTATTCAGGTTAAAGAAAGACGGAGGGATTCTATCCAGAAAAGGAGTGGTGGATTTTGTAATTGGAGATCTTGCTCCGGGTGTATTTCTGGTTTATACCACTGGAAATAAAATGATACGGGCTGACCTTGAATATCTAATGCTGGGAAGCGGACCATATTATCTGCTTTACAGACCCTATCATCTTACCAGTATTGAAACTCCTTTATCCATTGCCAGAGCTTATTTTTATGGTGAGCCTACCATAGTTCCTGACTGCAGCTTGATATCTGAGGTTATAACTATAGCAAAGAAGGACCTGAAAGCCGGTGATATGATTGATGGTATTGGAAGATATACGGTTTACGGTCTTATTGAGGAGTACAGTAAGGCAAAACAGGAAGGTTTACTACCGATTGGTCTTTCCCAGGGTTGTGTTTTAAAAAAAGATATGGAAAAAGATCGGCCGATAAAATATAATGATGTGAGTTTTGTCAAAGACTCGCTTGTGTGCAAGCTCAGAAGATCGCTGGATAAATTAGATAAGGACTTTTAATTATAAGAAAAAGCATTATAGATTATTAAAAAAAGGGGTACTAGTGCATTTTTTTTACGGAAAAATGAAAACACTTGCAATATTAAGTGTTTTTTTTATAACTGTTTTTTTACTTCTATCACTTGTCTCCTGTGAATTCAGCATTATTAGACCTATAGAGAAAACACGGGATATGATGGGCACTTATGTAAGTATAACTGTATTTTCAAATGAGTATACCGGAAATAAAGCTATTAATACAGCATTTGACAGAATAAAAGAAATTGAGGACATAGCCTCAATTTTTAATGAGAACAGTGAGGCGTCGTTTCTAAACAGAAATGGTTATCTGGATAACCCATCGCCTGAGTTTCTAAATCTGATAAATTCTTCCCTTTATTATAACGATATCTCCGGTGGTTGTTTTGATATAACTGTCCAGCCCCTGCTTGATCTCTGGAGCGGAGGACTATGGAAGGAGACCGCAGAAGTTCAGGCTGAAAAAATAGAAGAGACACTTGCTGTTGTTGGTTCAGATAAGATTTTTGTTAGTGACAATAGGATAGAATTTAAGGTAGATGGAATGGCTATTACACTGGGAGGGATTGCCAAGGGGTATGCTGTTGACGAGGCAATGAAAGTTCTAAAAGAGTTTGGTATCAAGCAGGCTCTTGTAAATGCCGGCGGTGATTTATATGCAATGGGTACAAAACCGGATGGAACTAACTGGACAGTTGAACTGGAAAATCCTGATGATTCAGATAATGCGGATACTGATATTGAGCCGCTTCCAACATTTGCTTTTGCAGATAAAGCAGTGGCTACTTCCGGGAATTATTACCGCTATTATGATCCTGAAAAGGAAGTGGGCCATATAATGGATCCAAGAACCGGGTATTCTGCAAACAGCTGCATAAGTGTAACTATAATAGCAGACACATGTATGGAAGCCGATGCTCTGGCAACATCCGTTTTTGTAATGGGACCTGATGATGGTGTGAATCTTGTAGAGTCGCTTAAAGATGTTGAGGCATTAATAATAGACTCCGGGAGAAAAGTTACAAAATCTTCTGGACTTTTAGGATATATAAAGTAGAATTACGTACTAATTTTTTACTTTTTAGAAAAATAAGATGGGAATCGTAGTTAAGAAGAAAAGCGCATTTAAAGGCTTACTACTGCCGGAAAATAAAATCACCGCTAAAAAACCTATTGAAATTTTGCCTGTTCCAGAAAAAGTTACTATACCGCTTCAGCAAAGTATCGGTGCTCCATGTGAGTTTATAGTAAACAGGGGAGATACTGTAAAGGCCGGGCAGAAAATAGCAGATTCTACAAGCTACGTTTCAGCACCTATTCATGCTTCTATCTCCGGTAAAGTATCTAAAACCATAAAAGTTGTAAATCCGATAATCAGCACCATAATGGATGCGGTAATAATAGAATCTGACGGAGAAGACCAGTGGGTAGAGCTCAAAAAATTATTTGATATTAAAAAGTCGGATGATTTCTCCGGGTTAAAAAAAATAGTGGACTCTACTGACAAAAAAAAGATACTTAAGAAAATAAGAGAAGCTGGAGTTGTGGGCCTGGGCGGAGCAACATTTCCGACACATGTTAAGCTTAATCCTCCCCCGGATAAAAAGATTGATACCTTGATTTTAAATGGTTGCGAGTGTGAGCCGTTTATAACTTCCGATCATAGAATTATGCTTGAATATGGCAGGCAAGTTCTGGCGGGTCTCTATATTATAGCCAGGACAATAACTCCGGAAAATATCTACATAGCCATAGAAGATAATAAAGAAGATGCCATCCGGTGTCTTGAAGAACTTATAATAAAGATGGGTTTTGAAGATATCTTTAAATTAGTTTCACTGAAGTCCAGATATCCTATGGGAGCAGAAAAAACACTGATTAAGACAATAACTGGAAGGAGTGTTCCCGTTGGCGGTCTTCCAATGGATGTAGGAGTTATAGTTAACAATGTGGCAACTTCTAAATCAGTTTATGAGTCTGTTATTGAAGATAGGCCCCTGGTGGATAAGGTGGTTACAGTTACCGGGGCCATTGAAAATCCTAAAAACTTACTTGCAAGATTGGGCACAACTATAGATTATTTGACTGGCGAGTGCGGGGAAGTTGGCAGCGGGATCAATTATATAATTATTGGCGGACCGATGATGGGTATCTCAATTGTGGGTACTGATTTTCCTGTAACCAAAGGAACTAATTGTATACTGGTTAAAGAAGGCAGAGTTCAGGTTGAGCAGAACTGCATAAACTGCGGAAGGTGTGTGGATATATGTCCTATGAAGCTTATGCCGCTGGTCTATGCTAGAAATGTAAAAAGAGGCAACTTTGAAGTTTGCAGGGAATATTATATAGAAAACTGCATCGAATGCGGCTCCTGTGCTTATGTTTGCCCTGCAAATATTCCTATTGTCGGATATATAAAGACCTGTAAAAGCACAATAGCAAAAAACAACGGTTAAGGAAAAAATGGAAAAAGATAATATATTAATTTCTCATGCGCCGCATATCTGGAGAGGGTTCTCGACAAGCAAGATAATGTATATAGTAGTGGCTGCTCTTCTTTTTCCAACTGCTGCAGGTATTTATTTTTTTGGATATTATGCAATTTATATAATACTTACCAGTATTATAACGGCCGTACTTACGGAATTTGTTATAAAAAAACTCCGAAAGAAAAAATTTATAATGGACGGGAGTGCAGTAATTACAGGACTTCTTGTTGCACTTATCCTGCCGCCAAGAATGCCTTTATGGATGGTTGTACTCGGCGCCTTCTTTTCTATTGCTGTTGCCAAAGAAGCTTTTGGGGGTCTGGGTTATAATATTTTCAATCCGGCTCTTGCAGGAAGGGCGTTCTTATCAGTATGTTTTCCTACAGAGATGACTACCTGGGTTCTTCCTCCTCATTTTAATTATGATGCGGTAACCGGGGCAACTCCGCTAAGTGATAATTTTGTCTATCAGGCAGATAAGCTGTCTTTGTATAAAGATCTTTTTTTTGGAAATAGGGGAGGTTCTCTGGGGGAGACATCGGCAATGCTTATATTGATTGGGGCCGCGGTTCTTTTTATATTCCGCATAATAGACTGGAAAATACCCGCATTTTATATTGGAACAGTGGCGCTGGGTTCGCTACTGATGGGAAAAGATGTATTATTTCAGGTACTGGCTGGCGGTCTAATGATTGGGGCATTTTTTATGGCTACTGATTATGTCACCTCACCTGTGACTGGCAATGGAAGAATAATATTTGGAGTAGGTGTGGGGGTACTGACTGTACTTATAAGGAATTTCAGCAATATGCCCGAGGGGGTGTGTTTTTCTATACTTATTATGAATGCATTTACTCCCCTTATAGATAAATATGTAAGAATAAAGCCATTTGGTTTTCAGAAGAAAAAGAAAAATGTTTAAAAAAATTTTGTCAAATAAAGCATATCCTGTTGTTTTTCTGGCTGTAATTGTAATAGTATCAGTTGTCTTACTTATAGCAGTCAATAGTTTAACCTCGTCTATAGTGGAATCCAGAAGGGTAGAAGAAATAACAGGCATTCTTGAAAATATTTTTCCTGAGATGAGCCAGTATGAGCTTGAAGATGAAGTATATATAATATATCAGGATAACGAAAAAGCCGGTTATGCTTTTATGGCCAGCGGCAGTGGGTATGGCGGAGATATTGATATTGTGGTAGGGCTGGATAACAGTTTTGGAATTAAGGGCGTATCGATACTTTCACAAACCGAGACTCCTGGTGTGGGAAGTAAAATAACTGAAAGCTTGTTTACAGATCAGTTTAAAGGGCTATCTGCAAGTGATATTGCCCTTAAATCGGAGGGTGGTAAAATAGACGCGATAACCGGGGCTACCATAAGTTCAAGAGCTGTGGTAAATGCGGTTAAGGAAAAGATAGTTGAAATAATAGATACTCTGGAAAAGTAGCATATTACAATTCTGGATTATAAAAAGAATGGAAGATTAAAATGAATGATCATAAAGACAGAAGTAATAGTAAGCAGCCGCAGAGCTGTCATCCACAGAAACAGCATGTAAAAGATAATAAAAAAAGCGGCAGCAGATTCTGGAAAGAGCTGGTAAAAGGTATTATAGTATCAAATCCTGTATTTATACTTATTTTGGGACTCTGCCCTGTTCTGGCGATTACAAATTCCATCACTAATGCTCTTGGTATGGGTGCCGGTGTGATATTTGTCCTGCTTTGCTCAAATATCTTGATTTCAAGCATAAGAAAAGCAACACCTCTTATTGTCAGAATTCCTGTCTTTATAGTTGTAATAGCCACATCTGTTACCATTTTAAGTCTGGTGTTTGAGGCATATATACCCCCACTCTATAAATCACTGGGAATTTATCTTCCACTGGTTGTGGTGAATTGTATTATTTTAGGGCGGGCAGAGGCATTCGCCTCGAAAAATTCAGTGCTGCTTTCTACTGCAGATGCGGTGGGAATTGGAATCGGCTTTACAATTGCTCTTGTAATAATTTCACTTATAAGGGAAATTATAGGCACCGGAAGTCTGGAAATATTTGGAAGACAGCTATTCAAACTGCCGGGCCTATCTACACATCCCTTGATTTTTTTTATTTCTCCTCCGGGAGCTTTTCTGGTAATAGGGATCATGATGGCATTACTAAGATTGTTAGGGGTGATGAAGTATGAATAACCTTCTTACCATATTTATAGCGATGGTTATTATAAATAATATGGTTCTGGCCAAGTTTCTGGGCCTATGCTCTTTTTTCGGGGTATCTAAAAAATTATCCGATGCTTTCAGCATGGGTATAGCTGTAACCCTGGTAATGCTAATTGCTTCTGTTTCCACTTCGGTGATTTATAACTATATACTGGTGCCATATAAAGTAGAATTTATGAATATTGTAATATTTATTCTCGTAATAGCATCTCTGGTGCAAATAGTGGAGATTGTCATAAAGAGAACCAATATAATCCTCTATAATGCAATGGGAATTTATTTACCTCTTATTACTACTAATTGCATAGTAATGGCCATAGTACTGATAAATTCAGCAGAAAATTACTCGGTTCTGGAAAGTATTGTAAATGCTTTAGGGGCAGGAGTTGGTTATACTCTGGTGATTATTATTATGTCGGGCATAAGAGAAAAACTTGATCTTGCTGATTCTCCAAAATCTATGAGAGGATTGCCTGTAGCTTTTTTAACCGCAGCACTTCTGGCACTGGCATTTGTTGGCTTTAACGGAATGGTATAAATGTAAAATGTTTTAGGAATTTAAATTTAATTATGAATACCGGATTAATTATAACAATTTTAAGCGCAATAGGGATTGTATGCGGTATACTGATTTTTATGGTAAACAGGTTTCTTCCCAAGGAGCCTGAGTCTCTTAAAAAGACCGAAGAGATTTCGGGACACCTTCCCGGTGTCAACTGCGGCGCCTGCGGGTATCCGGGATGCTTTGCATATGCCCAGGCGCTGACAAAGGATAAGAATACATTTTTTACCAATATCTGCGCTACTGTGCTGCAGGAGCCAGGGATGCTTAAGGGGCTGGGAAAAACACTGGGTATCGAAGTGGATACTTCTAAAATAAATAAAAAGGCAGTGGTTCGCTGTTATGGAAATTCCGGTGTGATTGGCAATTATACAGGCATAAAAACATGCAACGCCGCATCCAAACTTCTTGGCGGATATAAGGAATGTCCTTATGGCTGCCTCGGATTGGGTGATTGTATGGCGGTTTGTCCCAATGATGCCATA
This sequence comes from Candidatus Hydromicrobium americanum, assembly GCA_002779205.1. GTDB lineage: Bacteria > Actinomycetota > Humimicrobiia > Humimicrobiales > Humimicrobiaceae > Hydromicrobium > Hydromicrobium americanum. Next base: position 2,609 of record PEXF01000110.1, on the reverse strand, counting down.
TCTATTGATAAAGAAATGAATGTAGTAGTAATAGACCCTGATAAGTGTATCGGGTGCGGTCTGTGTGTGGCAGAGTGTCCTAAAAATATAATCCAGCTTGTACCCGCAGATTCCAATATAGTATATTTATGCAGTTATGAATCTTTAAAAAATATTCCTGGCAGAGAGAAGTGTGATGTGGGATGCCTGCACTGCAAGAAGTGCTTTAAGGCCTGTGAAAACGGGGCTATAATCTGGAATGAAGAAAAGGCTATTCCTGAATTTGATTTTACCAGATGCACTCTATGTGGAAAATGTATTGAAGCCTGCCCCCACGACAGACTTATTGAACTTTCTAATGTTGCTTTGAAAGAAAAGGTGGGTATCCTAAAGGATAAGGAAAAAAATAAAAGAAGATAAGGTGGTATGTGCTTTCCACTTAACATGTTAAAATAGGATGACTTAACTTATAACTCAAAACTATTGTATTTACCTGCTTCAAATTCTTTACCAACTTTATCAAATAACCCTTTTATGTGGTCATCCATAGTTAGATAGATTATCTGCCAACCTTTTTTTGCAATGTCCACCAATTTATTTATAAGAATTTCCCGCTTCTGCCAGTCCGAATGCTGAAATGCATCGTCAAGAATTAAAAAGAGGGCATCCTCTCTTAATAGTTTTAAAGTAAATCCAATTCTTAATGCCAGCATTACTTGCTCTATAGCTCCGGTGCTTAAATCTCTTATGCCAAAATTATCATACTGATCAGAAACAATCAGCCTATCATTATCCAGTGCAAGTCTATTATATCTTTGAGTAATATCTTTTAAGGGACTTAAAACTACTTCTGACTGCAGTCCTTCTTGTATTTTTGCATCTTCTTCTTCGCGTAATTTAGAGATGATTTTGTGGACAATAAAGCCTGCCACAATATTAGCAGTAACTTCTCTTAGTTCATTTTGTACTTCCTGTCTTTTTTGTCGTAAATTTTTAATAAGATCTTCCCAGCTAATGCTGGGGTCATCTTTGGTCTTTTCACAGATTCTGTATTTTAACTTTTGAATTTTATCTTCCTGATTTTTAATTTCTTCCAGGATATGCTCAAGTTCTGATTGGGTTTTTTCATATTCCTGCTGGCTATATCTAATTCCTATATCTTCTGAAAGGTAATCTGTTTCCGATACTACAAGTTTAGCCAATTCTTGCCTTTCTTTGCCAATTTGATCTTTCAGGCTCCTGTTATTTTGATTCAGATTCTTAAGTGCTGTATCCCAGTTCCGCTCTTCAAGTTCTTTTTCAAAAAAGCCTGTTATTTTTTGATTAATGAAAAAACGCATATCCCGCAACCCTCTATCCAGGCTATCAATTTGTTCTTTCATTACTCTTGACTCGCTGTTTGATTCTCTCTGCTCATTTAAAGTTGACTCAAGCAGTGCAATATCTGTCAGTTCTTTACCAATCCTAATTTTAAATTCTTCCTTAATTTTATTTAATTCTTCATTTTGCCCTGCCTGTTTTGAAAAATTATGGAATTTTTTGATATATACAAGAAAAGATACCAGCGAGCCCAAAAAACAAAAACATATAATTCCTAAATATATAGTCCATACAGTAGCGGAGATTTTCTGGTGAAAAAAAATTAAAGCTACTGCAGCAGCTATGCCGGCAGCTGTTAAAATACCGCTTACGAAAAGTAAAGATTTACCAGGTTTTTTTATGGTTTTTAATGATAAGTCTTTGTAATGGAACAAGGCACTTTCCAGCCATTGGAAGTCCTTACTTTTTTTAAGGGCGCTTTTATATTTTTCTTCCGACTGGCCATAAAATTCTCTTTTACTTTTAAATGAAGAGAGCTCATTCTCTAAGTTGCTTAATTCCTCTTCCGGAACATTATTTAGTTCTGCATCCAGTTCCCTGATTTTTTCTGAAATTAAATAGGCCCGGTGTCTTTTTGCCTTATCGAGGTTTGCCAGCCTGTCCTGTAGGGATTTTTCTTCCATCCTGTAAGTTTTTAATACTCCTTGAGTGTATTCGGATTCTATGTCTTCGAATTGTTTGTCAATACTCTCCAGTTCATCTTTAGAGTCATTGTACTGCTTTCCTTCACCCCGCTGCGGAATATTGCTGATTTGGCTGCTAGTGATCTCTGCTGACTTTACAGTTTTTGAAATATTATTGTCGTTGTCAATCTTATCCAGGATATTTATGCCAGACAATACTTCTTTGATTAAAAATTTACTTATACCTTCATCATCTTCTATTCCGGCTTCTCCACCTTTTACTACCAGGAGTTTTGCTATTGACATAGGTAGTCCTTTTTCACTACTTTCCCAATAATCTTCTAATTTTTTCTGAGAGGAAGGAGAAAAATCAATCGTTTGTTCTTCTAAGCCACTGATAGTAACTCTTCCTTTTCCTCCTTCTCTTAAGTTACTCCACCGGCTGATATTCTTAAATAAAGAGTGAATTATAAATTCAGTAAGAAAAGTCTTTCCCTTCTCATTTCTACTGTATATAAGATTAAATATTCCAAACCCAGCTACAAAACTTTTAATTGGTCCCAGATCTTTTACTGATATTTTATCAATCCTAATTCCCATAAATTCTTAATTCCTGTAATATAATTA
>PEXF01000020.1:11228-13240 GCA_002779205.1 Candidatus Hydromicrobium americanum | reverse complement strand
TCACAAGCAAAGGAGTTGGAACCGTTGAAGTCTTTAACTTCAAAAGGCTGTAGTTCTATTCTAATATCAATATTTCTTCTAAGCTTTAATAGTAAAGAAAAAATATCCATAATATCTAGCTCAAAATCTTCATTAACTATCATTCATCAATAAACCAATTGCATCATCAGATTTTCAGGCAATTTGTAATCCTAACTTGTGATGATAATATTCTAATCCCTTTTCCAAACGATCCCTGTGATTTTTCTTTTTTTCAAAATATCTTTCACATTAGCCGGGTTCTCACTTTCATTTTTTTATTGATTTCGTCTAACGGCGAAGCTCAGCCGCTGCTATGGAGCGCAGCGGAATAGTGGTCAGGTGCAGCGCCTTGTTATCTTGACTCGTATGTTTGATTCTCTATTAGAGATACGCATTTATTAAAGTACTCAAATAATCTCTTTATATTTTCTCGCTTAATACCATTATTTCCATTTCATCCAACTTTAATTCTTCCTTATTCCAACTACCAGCACTACCACCCCAAATATTTAATACTTTGAATCCTGAATTTTGCAAAAGAGTCTTTATTTCATATGGTAAAAATCCTTTTTCACATACTTTTACAGTTTTTCCATTTTTGGTGTTTACTTCTTCAGTATGTGATATATTCTCGATATTAAACAGGAAAGAAAGATGATCTTTGGCACTGATGATACCCTCACAATACTCACAGAGGAGTAATTCTTTCTTTATAGATGTATATGCCTCTTTCCGGTTAAAAATGTTTATGTTAACCTAAAACTAGGCCATATTTCATTTGATGAGATAAAATTATATTAAAACAATAAATAGTTTAATTGACTATTAAAATTAATGTTATTAAAATAAGGAACTATGAATTTCCAGGATATTATTTTTAACCTGCAAAAATACTGGTCAGATAATGGCTGTATTATAAAGCAGCCGATGGACCTGGAAAAGGGTGCGGGAACATTCAACCCGGATACTTTCCTGCGGTGTTTGGGCCCTGAACCATGGAATGTTGCTTATGTTGAGCCCAGCAGGAGACCTACAGATGGAAGATATGGTGAAAATCCTTTCAGAACCCAGTTTTATTATCAGTTTCAGGTACTGTTAAAACCATCTCCTGATGATGTAATAAATCTTTACCTGGGTTCTCTTGAGAGTCTGGGTATTAATTTAAAATTGCATGATATAAGGTTTGTTGAGGATGACTGGCAATCTCCAACTATAGGTGCTGTAGGCCTGGGCTGGGAAGTATGGGCTGATGGAATGGAAATAACTCAGTTTACCTATTTCCAACAGATGGGAGGCTTTATGCTCAAGCCTGTTTCGGCAGAGATCACTTATGGTTTGGAGCGGATTGCTATGTACCTGCAGGACAAGGATAGTTTCTGGGATCTAAAATGGTCTGACGGGATCACCTACGGGGATTTGCATCTTGAATCTGAGAAACAGTGGTCGGTTTATAATTTTGAAGTAGCCAGTGTAAGTATGCTTCTAGATTTGTTTAAGAAATATGAAAAGGAATTCAAGAAGGTTATAGACAAGGGACTTATCTTTGTAGGATGCGAATATGTAATTAAATGTTCACATATTTTTAATTTGCTGGATGCAAGAGAGGCAATAAGTGTAGCAGAGAGGACTTCTTATATTGCCAGAGTTAGAAATCTTGCCAAAATTTTATGTTCTGCCTATCTTAAGCAGAGAGAGGAAATGGGATATCCGCTACTTAAAAAGGAATAGAAAATAATTATGAAAAAAAATTTAGTTTTTGAGATTGGAACTGAAGAACTACCTCCTTCATGTACTGGAGAAGGAGTTAGCGGGCTTAAGGAAATTCTTGAAAATAAACTGGCTGAGAATAGATTAGAATTTGAAGATATTCAAACTTACAGTTCGCCAAGAAGGCTGGTTGCTGTAGTAAAAGGATTAAGTGAGCTTCAAAATTCTAAAGAGAGGACAGTTTTCGGCCCTACCCTGAAGGTTGCATTTGATAAGGATGGCAA
>PEXF01000020.1:9535-11121 GCA_002779205.1 Candidatus Hydromicrobium americanum | reverse complement strand
TAGAAGAAGGGGGGAAAGCTGTAGATGTCCTGCCTGATATACTAAAGGACTCTATACTCTCTCTTACCTTCAGCAAGCAGATGACCTGGGCAGACTATGATATTAAATTTGCTCGTCCTATAAGATGGATACTTGCTTTGTATGATAATGAGGTAATAAAATTTAGTCTCGAAAATTTAAATTCTGCAAATATTACTTTTGGACATCGCACACTAAGTCCCGGACCTATTAACATAAGGGATGCCGACAGCTATTTTAAACTACTCCAGGATAAGGGGGAAGTAATAGCTGATGCTGGAAAAAGAAAAGAATTAATATTGAATCAGATCAATCAACTGGAAGAAAAAGTATGGAAAGGCAACTATAAGGTTGTTTTGGATGGAAACTTACTAAATGATGTGGTGAATATGGTCGAGATACCAAATGTTGTTATAGGTAACTTCCCTGAAGAGTTTCTATACATTCCTAAAGACCTACTTGTAGAAGCAATACAGTACCACCAGAAATATTTTGCAGTTTTAGATAAATCGGGTAATGTCAGCACCAAATTTTTGATTATACAGAATGGAATAAAGGATAATGGTGGAATAAAGAAGGGTAATGAAAGAGTACTGAAAGCCAGGTTGAGCGATGCCGCATTTTTTTATGAAGAGGATAAAAAACACAATTTCAACTACTGGGCTGATAAACTAAAGGGAGTGATTTTCTTTTCAAATCTTGGCAGTATGCATAATAAAGCTTTAAGGCTTAAAAAGGTCAGCGCCTATATTGCCGGGTTACTTGGGGGTAGCGGGCTCCACGAAAAAGATGATATCTCTACTAATTTAGCTGCAGCAAGTATGCTTTGCAAATGTGACCTGGTTACCAATATGGTAGTGGAATTTCCAGCACTTCAGGGTGTAGTTGGCCGTCAGTATGCCAGGGAGAAGGGCGAAAAGAGCGAGGTGTCGGATGCAATTTTTGAACACTACCTTCCCAGGTTCGCCGCTGATATTCTTCCGACTATGGATGTAGGCCTGATATTATCTATTGCTGATAAAATTGATACTATAACCGGGATGTTTCTGGCAGGAAAGATACCTTCCGGTTCCGAAGATCCTTTTGCATTAAGGAGAAAAGCTTCTGGTATTGTACTTTCAATACTTAAAGGAAAATATGATTTTGATCTGATTGGTTTAATAAGTTACAATCAGAACCTCTACCAAAAATCTTTTGATTTCAGAGGTATAAGTGATTTGAAGATTAGTACCGGGATTAAAGATTTTATTATTGCAAGATACAGGTTCTTGCTGGAGAAAAAAGATAAGAGATTGGATATCCTAGAATCAATTCTAGGGTCAGGATGCTGCTCTATTTTAGATATTGATTTAAGATATAAGGCTATAGAAGAGTTTATCGAAAGTGAAGATATAAAAAAGATTTCATATCCTATGATTAGATGTAAAAATATAATAGATAAAAAAGAATTTGGGGAAGTTGATGTGGAACTCCTGAAGGAAGAATATGAAAAAAGATTATTTTTGTCTCTTAGTAGTAAGGAAAAAGCAATAAAGGACCTTATGTGCAAAAAAGATTACACCGCAGTT
>PEXF01000020.1:0-9340 GCA_002779205.1 Candidatus Hydromicrobium americanum | reverse complement strand
TGGAATTAGTAATTTAATAGGAGAGAGGAATTAGTAGGAAATGGCTTTAAAAAAATATGTATATTTTTTCGGTGAAGGTAAAAGAGAGATGAAAAAACTTCTGGGAGGAAAGGGTGCGGATCTCTCGGAGATGACCAATATGGGTTTACCTGTACCCTATGGTTTTACCATAACCACAGAAGTTTGTAACCTATTTTATGACCTGGGTAAAAGGTACCCTGAAGGTCTGGAAGATCAAATTGAGGAAAATCTAAAAAAATTAGAAGAAAAAATGGGGATGTGTTTTGGAGATGAGGAAGATCCACTCCTGGTTTCTGTTAGATCTGGAGCAGCTATTTCTATGCCTGGCATGATGGACACGGTACTAAACCTGGGTTTGAATGACAAAACCATAATAGCCTTAATAAAAAAGACAAAAAACGAAAGATTTGGCTGGGATTCTTACAGAAGATTTGTCCAGATGTTTGGCAATGTGGTAATGGATGTAGAACATAATAAGTTTGAGGAAGCGCTTCAATCAAAAAAAGATAAGAAAAATGTAAAGTTTGACACTGAGCTAACTGCGGAAGACCTGAAGGAACTTGTAGAAGATTATAAAAAAATAATCAAAGAGGCTAAAGGGAAAAGCTTTCCTCAGGATCCCAGAGAACAGTTAAAAATGTCCATTAATGCAGTATTTGGTTCCTGGAATAACAAAAGAGCCATATCTTACAGAAATCTTCATGATATTCCCCACAATATTGGTACCGCAGCAAATGTGCAGACTATGGTTTTCGGAAATATGGGCCAGAATTCAGGAACTGGCGTAGCTTTCACCAGAAATCCAGCAACAGGTGAGGATAAGTTTTATGGCGAGTATCTGATGAATGCTCAGGGTGAAGATGTTGTTGCGGGAACAAGGACCCCACAGCATATCTCTAAGTTGAAAGAAGAAATGCCTGAAATCTATGATCAGCTAATCGATATAAGAAAGAAATTAGAGGAACATTACAGGGATATGCAGGATGTTGAATTCACCATTCAGGAAGGAAAATTGTATATGCTCCAGACCAGAACCGGTAAAAGAACAGCAGCTGCAGCACTTCAAGTTGCAGTTGATATGGTTGATCAGGGATATATAGATAAAAAGACTGCTGTAACCAGAGTAGAGCCTAAAATGCTTGATCAGTTACTGCATAAACAGCTGGATAAAAAAGCTAAAAAGAATGCGGAATTACTTACCAGAGGGTTGCCGGCATCACCCGGAGCGGCGTTGGGAAAGGTAGTTTTTGATGCAGATACAGCTGTCAAGGAGGCCAAGAGTGAAAATGTAATTCTTGTGAGAACAGAGACATCTCCTGAAGATATTCAGGGTATGGCAGTAGCTCAGGGAATTTTAACTGCAAGAGGAGGAATGACTTCGCATGCCGCTGTTGTTGCAAGAGGTATGGGTAAGTGCTGTGTTGCTGGTGCGGAAGACATTAAAGTATTTGAGGGAAAACAATATTTTGAAGTAAATGGCAGCAAGGTAAATAAAGGCGACTGGGTTACACTCGATGGTTCGACTGGAGAAGTATTTAAAGGTAAAATTCCAGTAGTAGATCCTGAAATAGGGAAAAATTTTAAAAAATTCATGAGCTGGGTTGATGATTATAAAAAAATTGGAGTAAGAGCAAATGCCGATACTCCTAATGATGCTAAAGTCGCTTTGAATTTTGGAGCAGAAGGCATCGGTCTTTGCAGAACAGAGCACATGTTCTTTGAAGCAGATAGAATAAAAGCTATGAGAAAGATGATAGTAGCCAACAGCAAGGAAGAAAGAGAGAAAGCTCTGGCAAAGCTTCTACCAATACAGAAGAAAGATTTTATGGAAATCTTTAAGGTAATGAATGACCTGCCTGTGACTATAAGGCTTTTAGACCCGCCCCTGCATGAGTTCTTACCTAATGAAGATGAAGATATCAAAGAAATAGCCGGAGAGCTGGGTTTAAAATTTGATGAACTAAAAGCAACTGTCAATTCCCTTCATGAAATGAATCCAATGCTGGGACACAGAGGATGCAGGCTTTCTATTACATATCCTGAGATTCTCGAAATGCAGGTCAGGGCTATATTTGAGGCAACTGTTGAGCTTACCAAAGAGGGCTATAAAGTAAAACCCGAAGTAATGATTCCATTGGTTGGAGATGTAAAGGAGGTAAAGGTTTTAAAAGACCAGATTATTAAGATTGCTGACGTAATAATGAAGAAAGAGAATCTGAAATTTGACTATAAAGTTGGTACAATGATTGAGATTCCAAGAGCCTGTGTTACTGCTGATGAAATTGCAACAGAAGCTGAATTTTTTAGCTTTGGGACAAATGATTTGACCCAGATGGCTTTCGGATTTTCAAGAGATGATTTCGGCAAGTTTCTTCCTGACTATATAGAAAAAGGAATTTTGGAAAAAGATCCATTTGCCACTCTAGATAGGAACGGTGTGGGCCAGTTAATTAAAATGGGTGTGGAAAAGGGAAGGAAAGCAAGAAAAAATTTAAAAATTGGTATCTGTGGTGAACATGGGGGTGACCCGAGTTCAGTGGAATTCTGTCATATGGTAGGGATGGATTATGTAAGCTGTTCACCATACAGGGTTCCGGTTGCCAGGCTGGCTGCTGCACATGCGGCAATAAAGGGCGAAGAATAAAAAATATATTAAAATTTCCTGAATATTTAGAAATAACCCCTCTAATAAATAATATATTAGTGGTAAAATAAACATAAGTTTATCTCATTTATGCAGTTAGAATAATTTGTTTTTTTATTTCCTGGAAGTTTTGCCGCATATATTAATTATTATATTTTAGTGTTTAGAAGAGAAATGAGCAGAAGTTTAAAAGAGGGCGGAGTAGAGGAATTAAAATCTAAAGCGGATATTTATAGTGTTATCTCAAATTATGTGAAACTTAAAAAAACTGGCAGGAATTATACCGGACTCTGTCCTTTCCATAAGGAAAAAACTCCATCATTTACTGTTGATACTTCAAAGCAGCTTTATCATTGCTTTGGGTGTGGAGAAGGTGGCGATTTAATAAGCTTTATAGAGAAGATTGAAAATATGGAGTTTATAGAAGCTGTTGAATTTCTGGCAAAAAAGATTGGCTACAATTTAAAATATAACTACAGTGGTTCTAAAGAGTCATCGAAATTAAAAAACAGGCTGGTAGAACTAAATGAGCTTGCTAAAAAGTATTTTAATTTCATACTTTTTAACAGCAAAAAGGGTTTGCCTTCTTTAAATTATTTAAAGAATAGAGGTTTTGACGAAAAGACGTTGAAGGAATTTGAAGTTGGGTTCAGCCTGGACAGCTGGAATAATTTTGCAAATTTTGCTAAAAAAAGAGGTTACAAGCCTGAAGAAGCAATAGAGTGCGGACTGGCTATTAAAAGCAATAGAGGTTCAGGTGAGATATACGACCGGTTCAGAGGCAGGATAATGTTTCCCATTGAAGATATAGTCGGGAAAACAATAGGTTTTGGAGGAAGAGTTATCTCGGATGTCGGTAAAACTGGCGGTCAGAAAGCAAAGTATATAAACTCCCCGGAGACCAGGCTTTATTCTAAAGGTAAAAATATATATAGAATTTTTCAGGCCAAAAATCATATTGTCAAAGAAGATGAAGTGCTTATAGTTGAAGGGTATACTGATGTAATGGCCCTGTATCAGTCCGGGATAAAAAATGTGGTTGCAAGTCTGGGCACTGCCCTTACTTCAGACCAGATAAAGCTTTTAGGGCGGTTTACAAAAAATATTGTGCTGGTTTTTGACAGTGATACAGCTGGTATGAATGCTTCCCTTAAGGGAATTGAAAGATTAAGAGAGTATAATGAGCGGCTTGATTTGTATTATGAAAATAATTTAAATATAAGGGTGGTGGTACTTGAAGAAGGATATGATCCTGCTGATTTTGTATTTAAAAAGGGCAAAGAAATCTTTGCAGCAAAGATTGAAAATGCTGTAAGCATTATTGATTTTACAATTGATGCAATTATAAAAAAATATAATATAAACAGCCTGCCCGGGAAACTGAAAGCAAGTGATCATCTCATAAGGTTTATTTCCACTCTTTCTTCAAGAATTATTCAAGGGGAGTGTATAAAGAGTGTGGCTGAAAAGTTGAATCTTGAGGAAAACCTGCTTCTGGAAGAGATGTTAAAGAAAGAGTATGATCATAAAAATAGGGCTGTACACTGGAATAAAGATTACGATATCGGGGAAAAAGAGACTGGAAGCGAAAGTATCATTCCCTTAAAAAGAATAGAGGTAGAGGCGTTAAAACTGATAATAAATGGGCTGGGAGACAAGATTGACGAACTTTTAAGTCTGGGTCCTGATTATTTTAGATTTGAGGATACCAGACAACTTTATCTGATTATAAGAGATGAGATTTCAAGAGCGAGAGAGGATAATAAAAAGGTAAACTTTCCTTTTAAAATTACGTCAGGGGCAATAGAAAATGAAGATGTGAAAAAATTATATAATTATATTTTATTTAGCGAGTCACATTTTAAGAACCAGAATATTAGTTTGGTAAGTAACGAAATCATCAATAATTTAAAAGGAATCCGTATTTCTGAAGAAATTGAGAATATCAGGAAAAAGATGATAGAATATGAGAAAAATAAAAATGCGGGCAGTGATGTAAAAAATGAAGAGGCAGCCAGTAAGTATGATGAACTGTACCGGAGATTAATAGAACTGGAAAAAGATAAAATGAATTTGAGAATACTTTAAGTTTAGAGGTGAATTTAACATGAAGGAAGGATCAGAGTTTAAGTTAGAAGAAGTGAAAATGCTGATCAGTAAAGGTAAAGCTGATGGACTTCTGACTACTGAAGAAATTGCTGAAACCCTTTCAGATATAGAACTGTCCAAAGAGCAAATTGAAAATATTTATGATGTCATTAAGAATCTGGGAATAGAGGTTGTAAGTGAAGAAGATGATGACATTGACAGTAGAAGCCCGGGTAAAAAAAGTGAAGAGGAAATTTTTACTAAAAAACTGGATTTAACCATAAAATCTCCTACAAATGACCCGGTCAGGATGTACCTTAAAGAAATTGGAAAGGTAAGACTTCTGACAGCTTTTGAAGAAGTTAATCTTGCCAAGAAGATTGAAGCAGGCAATATGAAAGCTAAAAGAATGCTGGTCGAAGCTAATTTAAGGCTTGTGGTAAGCATTGCCAAAAAATATGTGGGCAGGGGAATGCTCTTTTTGGATTTGATACAGGAAGGCAATCTGGGACTTATAAGAGCAGTAGAGAAATTTGATTATAAAAAGGGTTATAAATTTTCTACCTATGCCACCTGGTGGATCAGGCAGGCCATAACCAGAGCTATAGCCGATCAGGCAAGGACTATAAGAATCCCTGTACATATGGTAGAAACAATAAATAAATTAATAAGAACACAGAGACAGCTTCTGCAGAAATTTGGAAGGGAGCCTACCCCTGAAGAGATTGCAAGGAGAATGAAATTTTCTGCGGAGAAGGTAAGAGAGGTCATGAAAATATCCCAGGAGCCGGTATCTCTTGAGACTCCTATAGGAGAAGAAGAGGATAGCCATCTGGGGGATTTTATAGAGGATTCGGAAGTTGAAGCACCTTCTGATGCAGCCTCTTTCACCATGCTCCAGGAACAGCTTCAAGAGGTTTTAAATACATTAAATGATAGGGAAAGAAAAGTTATCCAACTGAGATTCGGACTGCAGGATGGTCATCCCCGAACTCTGGAAGAAGTGGGCAGGGAATTTGGCGTTACCAGGGAAAGAATCAGGCAGATAGAATCCAAGACTCTAGGAAAGCTGAGACATCCAAACAGGAGCGGAGTTTTAAGAGATTTTCTCGAGCATTAATAAAAGTTATAATTTATCCTGTAGATATTTTAAAGCAGAGTTATTTGATTTTGTATCAATTTAGAGACAATCAATTTAGAGACCTTGAAATAAACTTCTTATATACTATAATAGCATATCGTGCCATCCTTAATCCCCGATAGCTCAATGGTAGAGCATTCGGCTGTTAACCGAAGGGTTGTAGGTTCGAGTCCTACTCGGGGAGCCAGCATACCCCAATGTTGGTAACAAATTTTAACATAGACTAAAAATACTTAGAGACATATAGACATATTATGGAAGAACCTATTATAGAATTAGCTCATAGATAACTGATGAGGTAGAAGAATTCCTTTTAGCTTGTAAAGAAAAAGGCGATATCACTATAAATGATATGCTTCAACGTCTGAAATTTTTGAAAGAACAGACTTAGGTTCCGGAGCATAGTATATAATCTCGATTTTTTCATCATAGATTATAATCTTTTCAATGAATTTCTTTAAGAATAATGTCTTTATCAAGTTCGTCTGCCCGCAGTCTTCTTCCAGGACATACTGCCTTACCTTTTCTTGAATAACTCAGGCAATTATAATAGGCATATTTTTTATTCCTACCATATCCGGTAACTCCGTAAGCGCTATCACATTTCCCGTATCGAATAAGCTCTGACAGAAGATATTTACTGGCAGTAATCCGTGCCGGTGTATTTGTAGTTGTCTTTCTTTAATTAATTTAGTTTAATGGGTGTAAATATGATAAGAAACAGATTAAAAATACTACTAGCTGAGAAAAATTTAAATTATACTAAATTAAGTGAAATGACCGGTATTTCTATTAATGCTTTATCCAAGATGGGAAAGAAATTGATACTGAGTCCCTTGAAAAACTGTTCATACACAAAATATTTAAGATGCTTGTCTCCAAAAATCTTATCACAACAAGGACAGTAGACCTGATTCTATCATGGAGACATACCGGTTTCGGGGTTTACTACGGAAAGAGGATCTATCCCAAAGAGGTAAGATCAACAGAGAACCTGGCAAGGTATATTATAAGGGCATCATTTTCCCAGGAGAGGATGAAGTATTATCCGGACCAGGCAAAGGTAACCTACCAGTCTAAATACGGAAAAGATGTAAAGGAGTTTAGCTGCCTTGAATGGATGGCAGCCCTGATCTCTCATATTCCGGACAGAGGTGGGCAGATGGTAAGGTATCTTGGTTATTACAGTAACGTCACCCGCGGCAGGTTAAAGAAAGAAGATATTGAACCAGAATTCCATATCATAGAAGATGATAGCCCCGGGGGTCTTAACAGGTTCTGGGCACGGCTAATACAGAATATATATGAGGTAGACCCGTTATTATGCCCAAAGTGCGGGGGCAAGATGAGGATAATTGCCTTTATAGAGGATTATAAGGTAGTCAAAAAGATTCTTGATTATCTGGAAATAAATAAGTTTGAGAGAAAGAGACCTCCACCCAGGATAGAAGATGCCTCTGATGAGTTTGATGAATATATAAGAGATGATTATATAAACTGTGACCATGTGTGCTAGATAGATTGCAGGAGTTGCAGAATAGTTGTCTGCCATAAAATAGACCTGGATATTTGATTTTCTTTATTATTTCCTCTATTTTCTGCGAATTTTCTACTTAGGTACCATTATTTCCTGTATCTTTTTAATCCGATAATCATAAATATGTCGATTTTTGGGTGATTATAAGTCTGTGATCCAGAAGCAAATTCTTATAAATTTTTTATACTTTGAACACTTCTCCTATTTGCTCGTAAGATATGTCAGGTAGATGGGCTGTTGTTTTTGCATGTTCTATTGTTATACTGACAAGGTTACCTTCTTCATCAACATCAATATATATATTTTCTGAAATTTCTCGAGTTTCCTTTATAACATTTTCTGAGAATTCTAATAGAGCGGTGTCAGTATCATTGAAATATTTTATTTTCATATTCTTATTCCTCCTATCAAAGAAAGCATTATGGACTGTTTCTCCATCTTCGAGCATTATGACCCTTAAATACTTTCCTTCACTTTTTATTTTTGACCATTTTCTTATTCTTCCATCTGATTGTATTTCAGTTCGAACTGGATTCCTGACTGTATCTTTTATCCATTCATCTTTTATTTTCGACCTGTCAGGCCTTTTCTTCATATAATGAAAATATTTTGTAAATTTCATAAAAAATTATAGATATATATAACTTTTATTTGGCTCTAATTCAATTTAATCATAAATATATCATATACCCTATAAATTTTTAATCAATACCAGAATGACTTCTGGCTTGTTAATTGGAATATTATAATAAGTCCTTTTTGTTATCAACATAGTCCAGTCCGGGGAGCCAAATTGTATTGTTCGAACTCCCATTGGACATTTCTAAATTTTCCTTAAAATCAACTATATTTGAATTTCTGCCAGCGTTTTCCTCTGCCCGGACACTGGCAGAAATTTCATGATCTGTACTTCTAGTGTTCCTGATACTTAAAATCCAAAAGAATTTTCTGGATTTCTGGCGCCAGTTTTAAAAGAGAAATTACTTGACTAATCCTGGCTCTGGTTATGCCGAGATCTCTTTGCAATATCTGACTGATTGTTTATTAGAGGGTCTTTTAAGAGATTCTGGTAACGTTTTGCTTAGACAAGTGGGCATTCATAAGTCTTCTATAATTGGACAGGCAGTTTACCTATATTAATATAAGTTTTTTGATTTCAGATTAATGGGTATAATTATACTAATGAGGGTATACTAGTATAGCGATTCCTAATTAACATATCAGTGTAAAATATTTTTTACTATTGCTATTTCATCCATCTTCCATTTCCATCTAAAAACAGTGGGAATTTCATTTATTTCATCAAGATATTTTATAATCCTGTCTTTCAGTTCCCCTTTTGATTTAACCCGAATCCCACGCAAAAAACTTCTTGCCATTTTGCTAAAAAACATCTCAATTATATTTAGCCACGATGCGTGGGTTGGGGTAAAGATAAATTCAA
This sequence comes from Candidatus Hydromicrobium americanum, assembly GCA_002779205.1. GTDB lineage: Bacteria > Actinomycetota > Humimicrobiia > Humimicrobiales > Humimicrobiaceae > Hydromicrobium > Hydromicrobium americanum. Next base: position 465 of record PEXF01000020.1, on the reverse strand, counting down.
ATCTGTTGGGAACTGTTTTTAGGTAAGCTTTTGTCTCTTTTGATATATGGCTCGAATGATTGTCCATTATGATTTTAATCTTCATGCTCTTAGGATAGACGTTATCGATACTTTTTAGAAACTGGACAAATTCCCTGCTTCGATGCCTGTCAAAAACTTTTCCATATACCTTGCCGTTTAAAAGGTCTATTCCCGCCAGCAGAGAAAGGGTACCATCTCTTTTGTATTCCCGGTCCCTTTTCCAATCAGAGTAGATACCGGAATCTGGTGGAAGATCAGGGGCAATATTGCCGGTTGCTTGAATTCCCGGCTTTTCATCGTAGGACAGATATGCCACTAGATCCTGGTTGCCGGGAGCGCGATAAAGTTCTACTTCTTTATAAATATGAAGAACCTGAGTCATTTTCTGGTCAAAATCCGGGTCCCTTTTTTCTGTATAATAAGACATCTTATGCGGCTTAATAT
>PEXF01000026.1:1000-9556 GCA_002779205.1 Candidatus Hydromicrobium americanum | reverse complement strand
AGCCATTAGCGAGTTGGCAACTGCAAGTCCGAGATCATCATGGCAGTGCACACTTACTATTACATTTTCAATGCCGGCAGTATTTTTAAAAATGTAATCTATCATTCTTCCAAACTCGTTTGGAATAGCATAACCCACCGTATCGGGGACATTTATGACTCCGGCGCCGCTTCTGATTGCAATTTCAAATAACCTGCATAAGAATTCCCAGTCACTCCTTGTTGCATCCATTGCTGAAAACTCAACCATATCAGTATATTTAAGACTCCTTTTTACAGCTTCCTTTGCAAGTTCGAGCACTTCTTCTCTGCTTTTCCTTAGTTGATATTTAAGGTGAATATCGGATGAAGATATGAAAGTGTGTATCACCGGTTGTTCCGCGCCCTTAAGAGCTTCTCCGGCTGCATCTATATCCTTGAAATTTGCTCTCGCCAGAGCTGCGATTTTTCTATCTCTAATCTTAGCTGATATTTCCTTTACAGAATTAAAATCACCTTTTGATGTTATAGGAAAACCTGCCTCTATTATATCTACATTTAACCTTGCAAGCTGTTGGGCTATTTCCAGTTTTTCCTTTGTGTTCAAATGTATTCCAGGCGCCTGTTCCCCATCTCTCAAGGTGGTATCAAATATATAAATCTTATTTTTCTTATCTTCCATCACAATCAACTTACCTTTACAATATTAAAGCTTTTACTGATAAAGCTCTTATTATTAAAATCCTCTTTCTCAAAAATATTTTTTTTTAATAAAGAGTAACTATCTTTATATTTTTAAAACCTGAAAGCTTTTTAAATTCTTCTATCATCTCAGAAGTCACTTCATTATCCAGATTCAAGCCCATTACTGCATCCCCACTCATCTTTTTTCTTCCTACATGCATTGATGCAATATTTACATTTAACTCGCCGAAAGAAGTTCCTATTTTACCAATCTGGCCCGGAATATCCTTATATCTCAAAAAAGCCATATATTTTGAAGGAACCATATCTATTTCAAACTTATCAATAGCAATGAATCTGGGGGTATCCTTTTTACCTGTAGTAGTCCCAGAGATGGAAAGTTCACTGTCTTTCCCTTTTCCCTCAAGAGTAATTAAATTTATAAAATCCTTCGATTCGCTGCTTTTTACTACTTTTACCTTAAGGCCTGTTTCCCTGGTTACCAGATCAACATTTACCAGATTCACATTTTCCGCTGAATATCTTTCCAGTATTTTTACCAGTATAACGGATGTTGGGACCCTCACATCATATTCAGACACTTTTCCATAATATCCAATCTTCAAGCTATCCAGATTACCTTCAAATAAATTTATAAACAAGCTGCCGAGGTTCTCACACAATTCAAAGAAAGGTGACAGGACTTCCATTAGTTCCGGTCTTATAGCCGGTGCATTTACCGGGAAAGCTGCAGTTTTTCCATTAAGTACATCGATAACCTGGTCTGCAATTGTAGTCCCTGCCCTATCCTGGGCTTCTGTAGTTGATGCCCCTAAATGAGGTGTGCATATTACTTCTTCCAGTTTAAAAACAGGGGAATCAGTGCATGGCTCCACTTCATAAACATCAAGTGCAGCACCTCCTATTTGACCATCCTTGATGGCTTCTGCAAGATCTTTTTCTACTACTATGCCGCCTCTTGCAACATTTAATATTATTGTCCCTTTTTTCATCTTACAAAACTCTGTCTTATTAAACATTCCCAGGGTATCTTTGTTTTTAGGCAGGTGTATTGAAATAAAATCAGCTTCCTTATAAATGTCCTCCAGCCTGTCAGCTTTTTTTATCTCTAGTTGTTTAAACCGGTCTTCAGATACAAACGGATCGTATGTGATTACTTTCATACCCAGTCCGATAGCTTTTTTTGCAACCAATCCTCCTATCTGTCCAAAACCTATTATGCCAAGTGTTTTTCCCTCTAGTTCAATACCTCTAAATTTTGACTTCTCCCACTTGCCGCTTTTTAATGAGTAATTAGCCTCTGGAATTTTCCGGACTAAAGAAAGCATAAGAGCCATGGTGTGCTCTGCAACAGTAACCGCGTTACTGGTAGGAGCATTTACTACTATAATACCCTTTTTAGTAGCTGCTGAAACGTCTACATTATCTACTCCTATACCTGCCCTTCCGATAATTTCAAGCTTATTAGCTGCTTCAATAATATCAGCTGTTAGCCTGGTAGCGCTCCTTATTATTATAGCGCTCACACCTTTAATCTCTTCTTTAAGCTTCTCAGGAGACAGACCTTTCTTCTCCTCCACAATAAATTGCTCCTCAAGTTTCTTTTTAGCTTCGCTTGAAATACCGTCAGTAATTAATATTTTTTTATTCATATTTAGTCCCTCTATTATTTCTTTTATTAGCTGTTCAAATAATTATTTTCTATAAATATTTTTTCCGCTTCGGCGATACCTGAACCTATCTCAAACTTATGACCCAGCTCCTGTAAAGTCATCTCCAGTGCCGATATGGCAATAATAATATCAAACATTCCAAAATATCCCAGATGTCCAATTCTTATAATCTTTCCGGTGAGCTTACCCTGCCCACCGGCAATGGTTACTCCATATTTTACCCTCATAGTTTTGGTAAGCTCTTTTGCATCAATGCCTTCAGGGACTTTTATGGAAGTAACTGAAAAACCCCTTTTGTTTTCGTCCTTTACCAGAAGTTCGAGACCAAGTTTTTCTACTGCTTTCTGTGCTGCCAATGCCAGTACTTTATGTCTTTCAAATACTTTCTCCAGACCTTCTTCTAACAGCATATCAAGTGCTTTATTCATAGCCACAATTATTGATATTCCTGGAGTCCAGGGTGTCTGAGGCGGTGTCTTTTGTGAATAATTTTTGGCTGTAGCTAGATCAAAATAAAACCTGGGCAAGTCTGATTTTTCATTAAGTTTCCATGCTTTATCACTTACGCTTATAAATGCAGCTCCTGTAGGAGCACTCAACGCTTTCTGCGACCCTCCGGCCACAACATCGAGATTCCATTCATCAGTCCTTAGGTCTGATGCGCCCAGACCGCTGATAGCATCTACTATAAGGATTGCAGGATAGTTTTTTACAATATTTCCTATGGCCTTTATATCATTTATCGCACCTGTTGACGTTTCGCTGAACTGAACCATAACCCCTTTTATATCAGGATTATCATCCAGCGCTTTTTTAATGTCTCGAGGGTCAGCTGCATCTCCCCACTCATAGTCAAGGGAAATGACTTCAAGCTTAAACCTGCTGCTAATTTTTTTAAATCTCTCTCCGAAATTTCCTATATTTGCAACCAGTACCTTATCCCCTGTGGAAAAGAAGTTGGTTACTGCAGCTTCCATTGCACCTGTTCCTGAAGATGTTAATATAAAAAGATCATTTTCAGTTTTAAAGAGTTTTTTCAACTTTTCTGTAACCTCAATAAATATTTTCGAGAATTCCGGAGATCTGTGATGCATAAGAGGCCTTGCATGCTCCAGCAGTACCTCCTCAGAAATCGGTGTAGGACCCGGAGTCATTATATATTTTTTTACCATTATTAAATTCTCCTTTCCTATGACTCTAAAATATTTGTATCAGTACTGTTAACTTTTGCTTCCTCTGCTGCAGGCAATTTTACCCGTTCTGACCAGCTCAAGTATCCCGAATGGTCTGAGCAGGTCTTCCAGCGCTTTTACCTTACTGCTGTTTCCGGTAATTTCAATCATTATAGTTTTTTTACCCACATCTACAATATTTGCCCGAAAAACACTAACTATTTCCAGTATCTCAGGTCTGGTTTTAGAATCGGCACTTACTTTAATAAGAACCAGTTCTCTTTCCACAATATTTAAGGGGTCCAGTTCTTGAATCTTTATTACATTTATCAGTTTGTAAAGCTGTTTTACGATCTGCTCAATACTGTGCTCTTCCGCGTTCACTGACAGGGTAATTCTGGAAATCTTTTCATCATCGGTTGGGCCTACTGCCAAGCTTTCAATGTTAAAACCTCTTCTGCTGAATAGTCCGGATATCTTTGCCAACACCCCTGCTTTGTTTTCAACTAAAACTGAAATGATATGATTCATAATATCACCTTTTTCCCTCTATACACCTTCTAACATTTCACTTTCTAACATTTCACTTATAGGGGAACCCGGCGCTACCATAGGGTAGACATTTTCCTCTCTGTCTATCCAGAAATCTACCAGCACCAGGTTGTTTATCTCCAGAGCCTTCTTTATAGCGCTTTCAACCTCTTCCTTTTTCTTAACCCTGAAGCCAACCCCACCGTATGCTTCTACAAGCTTCACAAAATCAACACTATTATCGATGCAGGTATGCGAATACCTTCCTTTAAAGAAAATTTGCTGCCACTGTCTTACCATACCCAGATAACCGTTATTAAGAAGCATAATTTTTATATTTATTTTATTGGTAACCGCTGTAGAAAGTTCTTGTGATACCATCTGTATACTGCCGTCACCGGCTATATCTATTACTGTTTTATCCGGTCTACCTATTTTTGCGCCAATTGATGCAGGCAGGCCAAATCCCATAGTGCCAAGACCTCCAGAAGAAACCAGCGTTCTGGGTTTGGTAAATTTGTAATACTGAGCAGCCCACATCTGATTCTGGCCTACTTCAGTGCAGATTATAGCATCACCTTTGGTCAGCTCATAAATTTTTTCCACAACATAGGCTGGCTTAACCTTATTGGAATTCCGATCATATTTAAGCGGATAATCCTCTTTAAGTTTCTTAATCCTTGACAGCCACTGCTCCCGGTCAGGAATTCCTTTCTTTTCAATATACTTTTCATATTCGCTTTTTAAATCCGTAAGAACAATCTTTGCATCCCCTACAATAGGAATAAGTACTTTGATATTTTTACCAATTTCTGCAGGATCAATATCTATATGGATTACATCAGCATTTGGCGCAAACTCTGATAATTTACCGGTAACCCTGTCGTCAAACCTAACCCCTACTGCAATTATAAGGTCTGCTTCGGTAAAAGCGAGATTTGCATATTTGGTTCCATGCATGCCAGCCATACTTAAGGATAACTCACCAGTTTCAGGAAATGAACCCATTCCTAAAAGTGAGGTGATAACCGGAATTTTCGCAACCTTTACAAATTTCCTTAAGATATCACTTGCCCCGGAGGAGATTACTCCTCCTCCGGCAAAAATCACAGGCTTTTTACTTTCGGTTATTTTTTTTGCCGCCTGTTTAACCTGCTTTAGGTTACCTTTAAGCGTAGGTTTATATCCTGGCAGACTTATATCCACCTTAAAATTCTCATCTATCAAATCAGTTGTTATATCAACCGGAATATCAATTAAAACCGGACCCGGTCTGCCCGTAGATGCTATTATGAAAGCTTCTTTTATTACTCTGGGTAATTCTTTAACATCTTTTACCAGATAATTATGCTTGGTTATAGGCGCAGCTATACCGGTTATATCCGCTTCCTGAAATGCATCGGTTCCAATCTGAGCCGTACCCACCTGCCCGGTTATAGCCACTATTGGTATCGAATCCATATGCGCATTTGCAATACCGGTAACCAGGTTAGTAGCACCCGGACCTGAAGTAGCAATACAAACTCCGGTTTTTCCTGTTACCCTTGCATAACCGTCCGCTGCATGTGCCGCTCCCTGTTCATGCCTTACAAGTATGTGTCTTATGTCACTGTCAAATAATGCGTCATACAGAGGAATTACTTTGCCGCCAGGATATCCGAATATTACTTCTACTCCCTCTTCCTTTAAACATTTTATTATCATTTGTGCTCCGGCAATTTTACCCATAATAATTTCACTCCCTTTATTTGTAACAACTTTATAACACTTAAAATGATTTGATAATTATATCATTTTTTTATTCTTTTTTAAAAATAAAACACTTAAAAAATCAATAAAATTATTTAAGTACAGCTCCTTTTGCAGCTGAAGTTACAAGCCTTGAATATCTAGCAAGATAACCTTCCTTTATTTTTATATCTGGAGGATTCCATTTACCAATCCTCTTCTTTATCTCTTCATCACTTAAAAGTAGATTTATCTTATTTTCCTGTATATCTATTTCAATAATATCTCCTTCTTCCACAATACAAATGGGACCTCCAGCCTGAGCTTCAGGTGACACGTGTCCAATAGAAGCCCCCCTTGTAGCACCTGAAAATCTACCGTCTGTAATTAAGACAACTTCTTTATCCAGACCAATTCCGGCAATAGCTGATGTCGGAGCAAGCATTTCCCGCATTCCGGGCCCGCCTTTAGGCCCTTCATATCTTATTACTATCACATCTCCGGAATTTATTTTTCCATTCATTATTGCTTCTAATGATTCTTCTTCGCTATTAAATATTCTGGCTTTACCCATATGGTGATACATTGAAGGATCTACAGCTGATCTTTTTACCACGCATCCTTCAGGAGCAAGATTACCCCATAAAATGGCAATACCGCCATCTTTAATATAAGGATTGGAAACTTCTCTTATAACTTCCTTATTTAAAATCTTAGAACCTGATATATTTTCCTTTACTTTTTTCCCGCTAACAGTTTCGAGCTCGCCATTAATCAATCCGTTTTTTAGAAGTTCATTCATTACTGCTTCTACTCCGCCAGCGCTGTACAGATCTTCAAGATGATGTTTACCGGCCGGGCTTAACCTGCATAAATTAGGTGTCCTGTTACTTATTTCGTTTACCATTTCCAGGTTAAAATCAACTCCGGCTTCATTAGCAATCGCCGGCAGATGCAGGATGGTATTGGTTGAGCAGCCAAGCGCCATATCAACTGCAAGCGCATTCTTAACTGCATCTATGGTTACAATATCTTTTGGTTTAATATTTTTATTTACAAGTTCCATAATCTTCATTCCGGCTATCTTAGCCAATCTTAATCTTTTGGAATAAAAGGCCGGAATAGTACCGTTTCCGGGCAATGCGATTCCTATTGCCTCTGATAGACAGTTCATTGAATTAGCTGTAAACATTCCTGAACAGCTGCCGCAAGTAGGGCAGGCTTCTTCCTCTATTTCTCTCAAATCCTCATCAGTGTATTTACCCTTTTTATATTTCCCGATAGCTTCGTAGCAAGTATTATAATCAATGTCCTCGCCTTTGAATTTTCCTGCCAGCATCGGTCCGCCGCTTATCATAATTGAAGGAACGTTTAACCTGAGTGCTGCCATAATCATTCCCGGGACAATTTTATCGCAGGATGAAATCAGAACCAGCCCATCAAAAGGATGCGCCATAGATACTGCTTCTATGCTATCTGCTATTATTTCCCTTGTGGCAAGAGAATATTTCATTCCAACATGATTCATAGCCACTCCGTCACACACGCCTATCGTCGAAAATTCCTGTGGTGTACCTCCGGCTATCCTGATTCCTGCTTTAACTGCTTCAGCAATACTATCAAGATGCATATGGCCCGGTATTAATTCATTTGCTGAATTCACAACTCCGATTATGGGCCTGCTTATTTCTTCATCAGTATATCCTAAAGACTTAAAAATCGACCTGTGGGGTAGTCTTGCAATCCCCTTTTTCATACTATCACTTCTCAATTTTCCTCCCTCTCTTAAGAAATTAATTTTCAAATATTTCAATTATATAATACAACAAGTATTTGAAATACTTATAAAAGAATTTACAGGACAATTATACAATGCAAAAGACAATATTTGTCCTGAAATTAGGATAGAATACCGACCAAAAGCAGCAGATAGATTAAAATTAAAAGAATCCATAGGGAAAGACCGGTAGTATTTGTGTTACCGGTAAAATGAGTTTTAAAAAACTCATTTTTAAGTTTATCTGGAAAACTTCCTTTTCTCGTATCCATAATAACTATTGAAAATTTATTTAATTAAAAATAATATCATATATATACTACTAAAACAATTAAAATAGTAAAAAAAACAGGGCTCAAGCTTTATTAACTCGAACCCTATTTTTTAAATTAAAAAATTTACTTTAAGACAATTTACCTCCACAACTACTGCAGAATTTCTGACCCTCCTCAACTTTATTTCCACAAGATGGACAATACTTTACTTTTTCCTTAGACTCTTCTTTTTTAGGCTTTCCTTCTTTGATAGTTGGTGCAGCTTTTGGAGTTTCTGTTTTGGTTGGGACACTTCTTCTTTTTACTAATACCACAATAACCACCACAATTATTATTACAAATAATATTGGCAGTACTATAGCAAGTATTATTATTGTTAAGCCTAATGCTGCTGACCCTGCCTTACTTTCTTCGGTCTCACTCATTTCTTTTTCCGGCACCTCTTGAATCTCTTCCTCTTCTATAGGAGGTTCTTCTACTAATGGAACATCTTCACCCTTGTTTACTGCTTCCTGTGCTTTAGCTCTATATTCCTGCGCTTTAATATGCCTCTGACTTAAATTTAAAACAGCATTAAAATTATTTATAGCTAATGAGTAATGTTTTCCTCTGAACATTACCATTCCTTTTTCAAATTCTTCATCCAGCATCCCAAGTTTATTTGTAACCCCATTTTTATTAAGCATTTCCTTTATATCATTGCTGGGTCTAAGGAAA
>PEXF01000026.1:0-819 GCA_002779205.1 Candidatus Hydromicrobium americanum | reverse complement strand
AGCTAATATCAGCATTCCAGGGATAACCAATAATAGTTATATTGTCCTGAACTTCAATCATGGATGAATCACCAATTATTATACTGGATAGAGCATTTCCCGTAACAGGCGTTATTTTAAGTACAGCTAAATCTCTCTGTTCCCACGGGCTGAAGTCTATAACTTCTGCTCTTATGTAATTCTCATTAGGATTATCCGGAAGTCCAGCAGTTGCTGTATTGAATTGAACCCAAACCTCCCTATCCGGATTTGGTTCATTTTCACCCTGTACTTTATAATTGTCAAAGATCCAATTCCAATCTCCGTCAGTTAAATCGTAATACTCGTCAGGATAATAATCGTAAATATATGCATCTAAAATAGCCCATTTTATATCATCGTAAGGTTCGTCAATTACATGTCCTGCTGTGAATATATGTCCGGTATCAGGATTTACACAAAATCCTGTTCCCCCGAGAGGACCATAGTAATATTGTTCACTCCAGCTCGCCGTATTTGGATTATACACATAAGCATAGTAATAAGTTGTGATATAGCATACAGCAGGTTCGGTTAAAATCATCTTATCCTTAAAAGTAAGCTCATAAGTAGTATCCTGAGCAGTAGTATCCTGAGCATAAGCAACACTGGAAAAACTTAAGACAAAGACTAAAATGAAATAAAAAACTAACAATTTTAAAATTTTTTTACTCATTTCTTCCCCACTCTCTAATTTTATATATATTGATTATTAGTATATATATATTAATTATTAATTATATTTTCTTTTTTCTATAAAGTCAATAAATATATTAAATTATTATTATATTTTTAATAATA
>PEXF01000105.1 GCA_002779205.1 Candidatus Hydromicrobium americanum | reverse complement strand
TATAACAGTTAATAGAAAAATCTTTAGGGCGATTATGGTTGATATAGATTATAAAAAAGAAAAAATAGGACAAATACTTCTGGAAAGAAAGAGTGTTGACGAAATTAATGATGTTGCCAGAGAAGAAGGAATGAGAACTTTGCTTGAAAGTGGAGCTTATAAAGTTGCAGAAGGATTGACTTCTCTTGAAGAGCTATATAGAGTAGTTTTTTAAGGTTTATGAAATATTTAGACTGAAAATCTTAGTCAAAAAGAATAACTAGATTCTGTTAGAATGAAAAGAGACAATTTCGTCCATTTGCATGTCCATAGCGAATACTCCTTATTAGATGGTGCTTCAAGAATAAAAAAATTAATCGAGAGAGCCTGCGAGTTCAATATGCCTGCTCTAGCATTAACCGATCATGGAGTTATGTATGGTGCTATTGAATTTTACACCCAGGCAAAAAAATCAGGAATAAAACCCATAATTGGCTGTGAAGTATATCTGGCCCCGAAAAGTAGATGGGACAAGCAATCGGAAAGAGAAAAAAAGGAAGAAACTTCTTACCATCTGATTCTACTGGCTGAAAATAACCGGGGTTATCAGAATCTGATGAGATTGGTCAGCCTGGGGTTTTTAGAGGGATTTTATTATAAACCAAGAGTGGATAAAGAGCTGCTCAGGGAGTTTAACGAGGGTATAATTGCATTGAGTGGCTGTATTGCCGGTGAGATTCCAAAATGTATTATTTTGGATAAAACTAAAAGTGCAAAAAAAATTTTAGAGGAATATATAAATATTTTCGGAAAGAATAATTTTTTTTTAGAGCTGCAGGATTCCGGTATACCAGATCAAAAGAAAGTAAACAAGACTTTATCGGAGTTATCTTCAGAATATAATATTCCATTAGTGGCTACTAATGATGTGCATTATTTAAACAAGGAAGATAGCAAAGCTCATGATGTTCTGCTCTGTATCCAGACTGGCTCCACTATAAATGAACCCGGCCGCCTGAGGTTTCCCACAGATGAATATTATTTTAAAAGTTATGATCAAATGAACGAGCTTTTCAAAGAATTCCCGGATGCTCTTGAAAACACGCTAAAGATTGCCGATAGATGTAATATAAATATAAAGTTTGATATGAATCTGATACCATCTTTCCGGGTTCCTGACAACTATAGTGCAGATGAATATTTGAAAAAGTTATGTTATGAAGGTACTAAAAAAAGATATGTGAGTATTACTAAGGAGATTGATAGAAGAATACAAAAAGAGCTGGAAGTTATAGAGAAAATGGGTTTTTCGGAATATTTTCTAATAGTTTGGGACCTTATTAAATTTGCCAGGAATAATAGCATAAGAGTAGGACCGGGAAGAGGTTCGGCAGCGGGCAGCATAGTTTCTTACCTGTTGGGGATAACGGATATCGAACCTTTAAAGTATGGACTTTTATTTGAAAGATTTCTAAATGAAGAACGTAAAGGTATGCCCGATATTGATATAGATTTTTGTTATGAGAAGAGGGATGAAGTTATCAGGTATGTTACTAAAAAATATGGTGACAGAAGGGTTGCCCAACTAATTACTTTTGGAACAATGGCTGCAAGGCAGGCTATAAGGGATGCAGGAAGGGTAATGGAAGTGCCTTATGCTGAAGTAGACAGGATAGCAAAGATGATCCCAATGGAATTAAATGTGACAATCGGAAACTCATTAGATTTGGTCCCGGATTTAAAGGAAATTTATGAAAATGATAAAAAAATAAGAGAAGTAATTGATACCGCAATTTCACTTGAGGGGATAGCCAGGCAGGATTCAATCCATGCTGCAGGAGTTGTAATCTCATCAGAAGATCTTTACAACTATACACCCATACAAAAAGAGAATGAAGGTGATATTGTAACCCAATATAAAATGGAGGATATTCAAAAAATTGGACTACTTAAAATGGATTTTCTTGGATTGAAAACACTATCACTGATAGACAAAGCCTTATTTTTAATTAATAAAACTAAAAATATAGATATAGATATTAATAATATTAATCCGGATGATAAAAAAACTTTTAATATGTTATGTGAAGGTGAATGCCTGGGAGTATTCCAGCTTGAAAGCTCGGGAATGCGGGAACTGGTAATAAATTTAAAACCAACCAAATTTGAAGACTTGATAGCGCTTCTGGCATTATATAGACCCGGTCCTCTTCAAAGTGGAATGGTGAGTGATTTCGTAGAAAGTAAAAATGGGAGAAAGAAAATAAACTATCTGCACCCATCTCTTGAAAAAATTCTTGAAAGTACTTATGGAATTATTCTATATCAGGAACAGGTTATGGGAATAGCATCAGAACTGGCTGGTTTCAGTATGTCAGAAGCAGACATCCTGCGAGGAGCCATTAGTAAGAAAAAGAGGAGTTTACTTTCCAAACAAAAAAGTAAATTTATAGAAGGTGCTAAAAACAAAGGGATAGATGAAAAAATTTCAGTAAAAATATTTGAACTTGTAAATCATTTTGCTGAATATGGATTTAACAAGTCTCACAGTGCTGCATACGCGATGATTTCATACCAGACTGCTTATCTTAAGGCTAACTATCCTGTAGAATTTATGGCAGCACTGCTTAGTATCAGAATGGGCAGCCAGGAAAAAGTAGCTCAATACGTTAATGAAACAAGAAGAATGGGTATTACAGTCCTCCCGCCGGATATCAATGGAAGTTTTACTGATTTTACTGTAGTGGAAAATTCTATCAGATTTGGCCTGTCAGCTATTAAAAATGTTGGGACTAATGTTATTGAATGTATAGAAAAGGAGAGAAAGAAAAGTGGTAAATTTGAAAATTTTATAGATTTTTGTCAAAGAGTTGACAGTAGCGTATTAAACAAGAAGACCCTTGAGAGCTTAATAAAAAGCGGGACATTTGATTCTCTTGGCCAGAGCCGGAAATATCTTTTAGAGAGTTATGAAAAAATTATAGAAGAGACTTTAAAGATTAAAAAAGATAGAGACATTGGCCAGTTTTCATTATTTGATTTTGATGGTGACAGGGGAGAGAAAATATTACTGGATGGAGTCTACAAAACAGAGAAACAATTTGAGGAATTTTCAAAAAAAGGGTTATTAAATTTTGAGAAAGAAATGCTGGGCCTTTATATCTCAGGGCACCCTTTGTTTGAATATGAAGATTCCCTTTTCAGGCTGACTCCGATAGAAGCCTTGAGCAGTATAGAAGATAAAACTAATATTGCTGTTGGGGGAATTATAAATAGAGTAAAAATTATATTTACAAAAAAAGACCAGCAGATGTGTTTTGTAAACATAGAGGATATCAGTGACAGCGTAGAAATAATTGTATTCCCGTCAGTTCTTGGTAGGTATAGAGAAGTTATCGTAGAAGATAAAATTGTAAAAATTAAAGGTAAATTAGATAAAAAAGAAGATCAGATAAAGATTATCGCCAATGAAATAGAAGAATTGGAAAAAAATAAAAGAATAGATAAAAATCAAGAAGAGCTTATAGGTGATAAAAATAATAAAGTTATTTTTGCTGCAAGAAAGAGAGATATGGATAAGAATTTTATCAACAGGTTTTATGATATATTAAAAAAACATCCTGGATTTGATGAAGTAGAGTTTAAAGTAACAGGTGAAAATGGAAAGGATATAGAAAAAATTTATAAACTTCCATCCAGCTATCGGATAAATTTAAATCAATCTCTAAAAGAGAGTCTCAGGGAAGTATTTTCAGATAAAATTAACTGGGATAGGGTATAAATATATAAGGATATCGTGAGGAGCTATATGCATGATTTAAAATTTGCAGTTTTAGGAGCAGGTCATGGGGGGAAAGCCATAGCAGCGCATCTGGCAATAAAAGGGTTTAAAGTTAATTTATATAATAGAACATTTTCAAGAATCCAGCCAATAAAGAAAATGCGGGGGATTGAGCTGGAAGGTGAGGTAAAAGGTTTTGGCAAACTTAACATAGTAACAAGTGACATAGAAAAAGCAATAAGAGGCGTAGATGTAATTATGGTGGTTGTGCCGGCAAATGGTCATAATTATGTTGCCAGGATATGTGCGCCTTTTTTAAATGAGAACCAGGTTGTAGTTTTAAATCCGGGAAGAACGTGTGGGGCGCTAGAATTTTTAAATGTTTTACGGGAAGAAGGTAACCAGAAAGATATTGTCATAGCTGAAGCGCAGACTTTTATATATGCAAGTAGAGGTATGGGTCCAGCTGCAGTAAAAATATTTAGAATAAAACAGGCAATACCGGTGGCTGCAATACCTTCTAGAAAAACTGAAATGGTAGTTGAAAAATTAAATGTGGCGTTTCCAGAATTTATACCTGCTGCCAGTGTTATTGAAACAAGCTTTAATAATATGGGTGCAGTATTTCATCCATCAATTACTATACTTAATCTGAGCAGGATTGAGTCTACTTTGGGAAATTTTCAATTTTATATAGAAGGAGTTACCCAATCTGTGGCAAAAATCCTGGATGCAGTAGATAAGGAAAGAGTAATGGTTGCAAGAAAATTGAAGTGTGCCAGGGTGTATTCTGCCATTGAGTGGCTGTCGATGGCTTACAATGTAGTAGAGGATAACCTTTTTGATGCAATGCATAGTAATCCTGGATATGTGGGAATAATGGCTCCTAAAACTATCAATTTCAGATATATAACAGAAGATGTTCCCATGAGTCTGGTGCCTATTTCAGAATTCGGGAAAATACTTGGGCTGAAGACAACGATAATTGATTCACTTATTGATATAGCCAATTCAATATTTAAAAAAGATTTCAGAGATAGTGGAAGGAATCTTTCAAGGTTAGGACTGGAGGGATTAGATTTGAGCCAGATAAGAAATATATTGATTAAAGGAAAGAAATAGCTATAGAGTTATGAAGAAGATATTAGGTGCTTGTGTGGGGAGCTGCGTACATGTTGCAGGAATATTAAATTTTTTAAACTTAGCCAGTAAGTATGATTACAGCGCCAAATTCTTAGGTTCCGCCTGTACAATTGATAGATTAAAAAAAGAAATAGAAAAATATAACCCTGATATAGTAGCTATAAGCTACCGTCTTTCGCCGGAGAGCGCTCTTCTAATACTGCTGGAATTTAAAGAAAAAATAATAGAAAAATTACGGGGAGTAAAAGTAGAATTTATACTGGGAGGGACAAAGCCGGTAGCTGAAGTTGCAAAGAAGCTTGGTATTTTTGATGTTATTTTTACGGGTGAGGAAAGTATAGAAGAAATTGAAAGTTATTTAGATAAAAAGAAAGTAAAAATTTACAGCGAATCCCCCCCTCAGAGTCTTTTAGAAAGAATTAAGTACAGAAAACCTTTCCCTGTAATGAGACATCATTTCGGAAGGCCAACATTAAATGAAACACTGGAAGGAATAAAGAGGATTTCACTAAGTGGGCTGGTGGATGTAATATCCATCGGTCCGGATCAAAATACCCAGGAATTCTTTTTTCATCCTGGAAAAATGGATATAAAACAAAATGGCGCTGGAGGAGTTCCCCTTAGAAGTGAAAAGGATTTTAAAAGTCTTTATCTTGCATCAAGAAAAGGCAATTATCCGCTGCTACGATGCTATAGTGGTACAAATGATATTATAAAAATGGCAAAGGTTCTTCTGGATAATATTAATAATGCGTGGTGTGCCGTTCCTCTTTGCTGGTATAACGAGCTTGACAATAGAAGTGAAAGAAAAGTGGAAGAGTCGATTGCTGAAAATCAATCAGTAATGAAATGGCATGGCCAGAGAGATGTGCCGGTAGAAGTCAATGAGTCTCACCAATGGAGCCTGCGTTACTCTCCTGATTCTATCGCGGTAGCAGCTGCTTACATTGCTGCTTATAATGCCAAGATGATGGGAGTGAAGGTTTATGTTTCCCAATATATGTTCAATACTCCTCCGGAAACTTCATTTACAATGGATTTGGCAAAAATGTTAGCCAAAGTGGAACTGGTAGAATCTCTTCATGATAAAAATTTTACAACAATCAGGCAAACTAGGTCAGGATTGTACAGCTATCCAACTGATTTTGATAAGGGTAAAGGTCAGCTTGCTTCTTCAACTCTGCTTCAGATGCAGCTGGGTCCCGACATTGTGCATGTTGTCGCATATTGTGAAGCAGATCACGCTGCAAAACCTGAAGATATTATAGAAAGTGTAAAGATAACAAAAAAAGTCATAGAGAATTATCTGTATGGTTGCCCTGATATGAAATTGGATGAAAGGGTTGGGCAAAGAAAGGGGGAATTAATTGCAGATGCCAAATTGATTATTGATAAAATAAAGAAATTGGATAAAGATAATAAATACAAGGATCCGTTAATATCTCCCGCTATAATTTCTAAGGCAATAAAGATAGGTGTACTGGATGCTCCACACTTACATGGGGTAAAGGCGGCAAAGGGTTCAATCAGAACTATGTTTATTGATGGTAAAAATTTAACAGTTGACCAGGATTATAAACCTGTTAGTGAAAAGGACAGACTTGGCAGAATATCAGAAGAATTTTAAAAATTGAACCTTTTTTTAAAATATTGTATTGTGATAAAATACATTTTTCATATATAGTAATTTGAGGAAAATATGTTTGAGAATAAAAAAGATAATCGGGTTTTTAAATTACCGTTCGGATTACGGGATATATTTCCGTTTGAATCGAGAGAGAGAAATAACATAAAAAGAATAATGGAAAGAGAGTTTAAATTATGGGGTTATGGTGAAGTTAAAACTCCAGCAATCGAATATACAAAAAATATTTCAATCGGAGTCGGTAAAAATTGGGAAAATAAGCTAATTAACTTTTTTGATGTTGACGGGAGTCCGGTATCTCTTAGAACTGATATGACCATACCTATAGCGAGACTTACAGGGATGAGAATTAAAAAAAGCCAGCTGCCTGTAAGGTTTTGTTATTTTGCAGATTCTTTCAGGCAATCAGATATTCAAAAGGGTGTAAGGAGAGTCTACAATCAGGCAGGTCTGGAGTTTATTGGCTCATCAAATGCTGTGATGTCAGAAATAGAGATTCTGGTTATATTAATAAATATTTTGAATGGGTTGAATATACGTGATTATAAGATAGGATTAGGACATGTTGAGTTTATTGAAGGATTATGTGACTGGTTTAAACTCAACCCAGGAGATAGGGAATATATTAGAAGGACAGTTGCTATAAAAAACTTTGTTGCACTGGAGAATTTTCTAAATAAAAAAAATAAAGACAAAGCAGAGATTTTTGTAAAATTAATACAGCCAGAGAGCGATATTGAGAAAATATCCAGTTTAATTTCAAAAATAAAAGAGCAAAAAGTAATTAAAAGTTTTAATTATCTCAAGCGAATATATGATATATTAGAAAAACTGGACTGTGGAGGTTATCTTATAACTGATTTCAGTATTATAAGGGATTTTGATTATTACACCGGGCTTTTATTCGAGGTTTACTGTCCAAATGTAACCGATATCCTGGGTAGTGGTGGAAGGTATGATGGACTAATAAAAAAATTTGGATTGGATATTCCTGCGACTGGATTTGCTCTGGATATTGATTTAGCTCACAAAGCTATAGAGAAAATGGACTTAAGAGAAAGATTAAAGATTTTGCTTAAAGGCCGGGATAATAAAAATAACGTAGAATTAATCAGAATAGCCCACAAGTTGCGCGACAGTGATATTATTGTAGAATTATCTTTTGAAGATATATCTCATCTGGAAGATTTTGCCAGGGGAAAAGATTGCGATTTACTTGTTGAAGTTGAACCTGACTTAAAGAATATAAAAATAACTGATCTTAATAAGAATACAAAGAAAGTAAAAAAGACAAGCGAATTTTTAAAAGAGTTTAAAAAATGAAAAAAGGAATTAAAATTGCCATTCCAAAAGGATATTTATTTGACCAGTGCCTGGATATATTAAAAAAAGCAGGATATGATATAGAGCCCTTGACGGAAAAAAACAGGAAGCTTTTTATATATTCTGGAAAGGATTCAATACAATATATTCTCTTACGTCCAATGGATGTTCCGGTATATGTTGAACATGGTGCTTGTGATATCGGCTTTTCAGGAAAAGATGTCCTGCTGGAAAAGGAAAGTAATGTATATGAACTGCTGGATTTAAAAAATGGAAAATGCAGGATAATTTTAGCTACCCTAAAAGATTGTGTTGAAAAAGTAAAAGAGCATTACGGACATTTTGGTTCTATAAAAATTGCTACCAGTTATCCAAACATTGCAAAAAAATATTTTGATCGGAAAGGTATGCAGGTAGAAATAATAAAATTGCATGGTTCAGTAGAGCTGGCTCCTATTTTAGGAATTGCTGACGAGATACTGGATATAACTTCTACCGGTAAGACACTGGAAGAGAATAATTTAGTGGAAATGGAAGAGATTGTTGTTTCAACTACCAGGTTAATTGCTAATATTACAAGTTATAGGGTTAAATATGATTTAATAAGTAATTTTATAAATAACATTAAAAATGTAATAAAATAAAAAAAGAAAAATGAAAAGAAAAACAAAAATAATTAGAAAGACTAAAGAAACTAACATAACACTTGAATTTGATCTGGATGGTAGTGGAATTGCGGATATAGAGACTTCAGTACCTTTTTTTAACCATATCCTTGAAAGCTTTACCAGACATGGCAATTTTAATATGGAACTCCAGGCTTCTGGTGATCTAGAGGCGGGCTGCCACCATTTAGTGGAAGATGTAGGCATTTGTCTGGGTAAGGCTATTTTTGAGTGCCTGAAAAATAAAAAAGGAATTAAAAGATTCGGATATATCTTATTACCAATGGATGAGACAGAGGTAACTGTATCCATTGATATAGGGGGAAGAGCTTATCTGAGGTATAATGTTGATGTAGAATATGAGAAACTTGATGGAATGGAGACCATCCTAATTGAAGAATTTTTCAGGGCTCTGGTTAATAATAGTTTTATAAATCTTCATATAAATAAAAATACTGGCTTAAACTCTCACCATATTATAGAAGCAATCTTTAAAGCTTTTAGTATTGTTCTCCACGATGCAAGCAGGGAGTCAGGAACCGGTACTATACCTTCAACTAAAGGTTTAATATAGGTTGTAAAAGACCGGTTTTAGCTAAGTAACATTAATGATAAATCAAAAATAAAATATCGGATTAGGATATAACAGGATTAAAATGTATATTGCAGTAATAAATTATAATATGGGTAATATCAGCAGTGTGAAAAATGCTTTTAGGAAGATTGGCGCTAATGTCAGAGTAACCAGCAATGCAAGAGTTATAAGTAACGCTAAAGCGCTGGTACTGCCGGGTGTCGGCGCATATAAGGACGCATATAAAAATCTTAAAAAATTGAATCTGATTAAAGTCTTAAAAGAAAATGTAAGAAAGAAAGTTTTTTTAGGGATATGTCTGGGAATGCATCTGCTTTTTG
>PEXF01000064.1:8059-9728 GCA_002779205.1 Candidatus Hydromicrobium americanum | reverse complement strand
AAGAAAATATAGAAGACAATGCATCAAATTCCACGCGTTTTTTGGTGATTGCCAAGGATAAAAGTTCTACTGGGAATAAATGCTCAATTGCATTCAAGACCGCACACAAAGCGGGGGCATTGTTTAGGGTATTAAGAATATTTTCAGAAGCAAACATCAATCTCACAAGAATTGAATCTAGGCCAATAAGAAATGATCCTGGCAATTATGCATTCTTGCTTGATTTTGAGGGTTCAGATAAAGATAATAAAATTATCAACGCATTAGAAAAAGTAAAAGATGAAACAGTAATGCTGAATATTTTGGGATGTTATAAATGAACAAATAATCTTTAAGTAATATTTAATTGAGGTGATACGATGAAGATTGCAATTTTAGGAATAGGCCATATGGGCTCTTGGCTAGCAAGGGAATTAAAAAAGAAAAATAAAATTGCAGTCTATGACCTCGATAAAAGCAAAATAAACGGAATCGCAGATGTAAAAGTGCTTTCAAATCTTTCAGACTTGGGATTATTCAATCCTGAGCTATTGATAAATGCGGTGACCTTGCAAAATACAATAAAAGCATTTGAGGAATCCTTAAAAAACATTTCAAAAACCTGCATTATCTGTGATGTTGCGTCAGTAAAAGGGGAAATCTCTGCATTTTATGCTAAATCTGGCTTTAGGTTTGTTTCTTTACATCCTATGTTCGGCCCTACCTTTGCAGATATGGATTCATTAAAGGAAGAAAACTTGGTGATAATAAAAGAATCTGACGAAAATGGAAAAGAATTTTTCAAGGATTTTTTTAGGCAATATGGATTGAATCAGTTTGAGTATACTTTTGAAGAGCATGACAAAATGATGACATACTCATTGACTCTGCCTTTCATTTCATCAATGGTGTTTGCAGCATGCGCCAAGTCAGGGATAGTGCCAGGGACAACATTTGCAAGGCATAAAAAGATTGCAAAAGGATTATTATCTGAAGACCACAGCCTTCTTTCAGAGATTCTTTTCAATCAGCATTCAATTGAACAACTTAACCAAATTACTGCGCAGTTAGAATTCTTAAAGCATGTAATAAAGGCAAAAGATTATGATGAAATGAGAAAGGTTTTTGAAAAGCTCAGAAAAAATCTAGGTGATTAAGATATCGATGATGTTTTATGATTTTGCAGAGAGGATAAGGGCTTTAGAGCGTCAGGAAGAAAAAGACATTATTCCATTAAATGCCGGAAATACAAATATTTCGGTTCCTGGCTGTGCCATACAAGCAATGTCTGAGTACCTAAGAAAAAATAAGAAAGCACAATACCTGCCTGCAGCAGGCCTGCCTGAACTAAGGGAGAAGATTGCAGAAAGAGAAAATTGCCCAGTTGAAAACATTCTTGTTGGCCCAGGGTCAAAATACTTAATATACGGCTTATTTAGTACTCTTGGTTTAAAAAATAAAAAAATATTAGTTCCACAACCCCACTGGCCAGCTTATGGGTTAATTGCAAAAAAGCTTGGTTTAACAGTTGAGGCAATAGAAACATCGTTGGACAACAGGTGGGATTTTGGTGAATTAAATTTTGATGAATCAAACATTTTAATGTTGTGCAACCCACTTAACCCCACAAGCACCACCTATGGACATGATCTCATAGAAAGGACAATTGAATCAGCAAAGCAAAAGTCGG
>PEXF01000064.1:0-7984 GCA_002779205.1 Candidatus Hydromicrobium americanum | reverse complement strand
AAACCTGTGTCATTTTTGTAGGTGATGTAGACCAATTACCCGCAGTAGGTCCTGGAAACGTTTTAAGTGATATAATCAGTTCAGGTATAGTTCCTGTAATTGAACTTAAAAATATATACAGGCAGGAAGGTGAAAGTCTTATTATACATAATGCCCATAAAGTCCGGGATGGCCAGTTTCCATATATCGGTAAACCAAAAAATAATGACTTCTTCTTTATTGAAAAAGAAGAGCCTGAAGAAGTTGTTGATTTGATATTAAATCTATTAACCCAGAGGATTCCTAAGAGCTTTAATTATAATCCCCTTTATGATGTCCAGGTTCTGGTTCCTACCAATAAAGGAATTGTAGGAGTTAATAATTTAAACTCCAGAATTCAGGATATTTTAAATTTTAATAGTCAAAAAGTGTTAAGAGGTTCTGTGCAGTACAGATTAAATGACAAAGTAATGCAGTTAAAAAATAATTATGAGAAAGATGTTTATAATGGGGATATAGGATTTATAAACGGTATAGATATGGAAATGGAAGAAATCACAGTAAATTTTGATGGCAGAAATGTTGACTATAGTTTTTTTGAACTGGATGAAATAAGTTTATCTTATGCTATATCTATTCATAAATCTCAAGGGTCTGAGTTCAAATGTGTCATAATACCCCTCTTAACTTCTCATTATATGCTGCTGCAAAGAAATTTACTTTATACAGCGATTACCAGGGCCAGCGAACTTGCGGTAATAGTTGGAAGTAAAAAGGCAATAGGGATGGCAGTAAATAGAAATATTGTTGAAAAGAGATATACTGGTTTAAAGGAATTGCTTAGAAATTTTTTATGAATTCCATTAAATTTTTTTATAGTTAACCAGTACAACTAACCCTAAGTCCTATATGAGCTCTAATTGAATATTTTTTATTTTGTGATATACTCAAGAGAAATTTTAATGTGAATAGTTAAAAAAATAGTGGGTGAGTCCCACTTTTTTTTAGCTTAAATTTTTTCGTGAACAGGTGATCAGGTTGAGTAAAAAATTAATGATAGCATTAGTAGAATTAGAAAAGGAAAAGGGCATAAAAATGGATACTATAATAGAAGCTCTTAAAATTGCCTTTGTTTCAGCCTATAAAAAAAATTATAAGGTAGAATATGATTGCCGGGCAGATATAAACATTAAAACGGGTGAGATAAAAGTGTTTAAAATTTTAGATGAAGGTGAAAGTGAAGATGGAACAGCAAAGGATAGCATTAAGAGAAATGATGTAGAAGTTACCCCGGATAATTTTGGAAGAATTGCTGCCCAAACTGCTAAACAGGTAATAAGACAGAGGTTTAAAGAAGCAGAGCGGGAGATTATGTATGAAGAATTTAAAGATAGAGTAGGAGATATGGTAACTGGCATAATCCAGCAAAGTGATTCTAGATTTACTCTGGTAGATTTGGGTAAAGTAGAGGCATTACTTCCACCGTATGAGCAGGTTCCAAGGGAGAGATATAAACATGGCGAAAGGATAAAGTGCTATATTTCAGATGTAAGGAAAACAACAAAAGGACCTCAGGTAATAGTATCCAGGACACATCCTGGTTTAATTAGAAAGTTATTTGAATTAGAAGTACCTGAAATTTATGAAGGAATCGTAGAGATAAAAAGTGCTGCCAGGGAAGCAGGCTATAGAACCAAAATTGCTGTTAGATCAAATGAGAAAAATGTGGATCCTGTGGGAGCATGTGTAGGCCCTAAAGGTTCACGGGTTAAAATGGTTGTTGAAGAATTAGGAGGAGAAAAAATAGATATTGTAGAATATAGTGATGATATTGTAACTTTTATAAAAAATGCTCTGAGCCCGGCAAGAGTTCTAAAAGTGTTAACTGATGAAGACAAGAAGTTTGCATTAATTGTAGTTTCAAGTGATCAGCTTTCTTTAGCAATAGGAAGAGAAGGTCAGAATGCAAGGCTGGCAGCTAAATTAACTGGTTGGAAAATTGATATAAAGAGTGAAAGACAGTTTGAGGAAGAATTAGATGAAGCCAGAGAAGAAAGATTGAAGAGCAAAGGAGAAGATACCGGCGTTAAACAGTAACTATCAGGTAAAAAACATAATAAATGATTGAAAGATTTAGCAATTATTATAAATATCAATAGTAAATTACGGGTAGTTTTAAAGGGTTATGGACGCTAAAAAAGAAGATAGTAAAAATAAAATTAAGAAAAAAGATATGGCTGAATCAAAAAACTTAAAGAAGAATAAGTTAAAAGAAAAGATCAAAATCAAGCCTGAGGGTAAGCCTCAATCTAAAGCCGTCAGTCCAATCAAAGAAGCTAAAAAGCCGGAAGTTAAAACTAAAGGCAAGAAAAAAGTTGAAATTAAAGCAAAGAAAAAAGCTGTACCAGCAGCTAAAATTGAAAAGAAAACTGAAATTAAAGTAAAAGAAAAACCAAAGACTGCCCGGCCAGTAGAAGCTATAGAAAAACCAAAGGCAAGAATGGATTGGGAAGAAGAAAAGAAATCAAGTATTAAGAGTGTAATTGATAGAGAGCTTGATAAAGAGGAGAAGGAAGGAAGGTTCAAGGCGAAATTAATTCAGAAGAAGAGAATTGTCTCTGGCAAGAAGGTAAAAAGCGAGAAAGCTTTAGAAGAAGAACACAAAGATTTAGAAAAGAAATTAAAGAAAAGGCCGGAAATAAAAAAAGTAATTGAAATCTCCGAAGGAATAACTATAAAAAAATTGTCAGAAAAAATAAATGTTCCTTCGACTGAGGTGATCAGTCTGTTATTTAATATGGGTGAGATTATTAATATAAACCAGTCCTTAAGTAAGGACTTAATAGAGTACCTTTCTCAAGAATATGGCTTCAAATATCATATTATAGGTTTTGAAGAGAAGTTAGATGAAGTTTATAAGGATTCTGAAAAAGATTTAGAGCCCAGACCTCCGATTGTAACAGTAATGGGACATGTAGATCATGGAAAAACAACACTACTTGACGTCATTAGAGAAACCAGTGTTGCAGTTGGTGAGGTGGGTGGAATAACCCAGCGTATAGGTGCTTACCAGGTTGACTATAAGGGGAGGAAAATTACATTCATAGATACACCGGGACATGAAGCATTTACGTCTATAAGGGCCAGAGGGGCAAGGGTTACTGATATTGCTGTGATTGTAGTTGCTGCTGATGATGGTATTATGCCACAAACAGTGGAAGCAATAAATCATGCAAAGGATGCTGGTGTCCCTATTATTATTGCTATTAATAAAATTGACCTTCCAAATTCAAATCCTGATAAGATAAAGAAAGACCTTACCGGGTATAATTTGGTTACGGAAGAGTGGGGTGGAGATACTATATGTATAGAGATTTCTGCTAAGAAAAAGACTAATCTGGATGAATTTCTGGAAATGATTTTACTCGTTGCAGATTTAAATGAAATAAGAGGTAACCCAAATTCTGAAGGTACTGGAATTATAATTGAATCAAGACTGGATAAAGGTTTGGGCCCTGTGAGTACAGTTATAATAAAGAGAGGAAAAATAAAAGTAGGAGACTCTTTTGTTACTGGTGACTCGTTTGGAAGAGTAAGGTTGATCAGAGATGAAAATGGTAAAAAACTAGGGGAAGCAGTCCTATCACAACCGGTTGAAATTACAGGTTTTCCTTCAGTAGCAAAAGCTGGAGATAAATTATTTATAGTTAAAAATGAAAAGGTGGCAAAAGAGCTTTTTAGCAGGAAAGATTATGAGAGAAAAATGATGAAAGTTGCGGATTCAAGAAAAAGTTTAACTTTAGAAAAATTGTCTGAATTAGCAAAAGAGAATGAAATAAAGAAATTAAAAATAATTCTTAAAGCAGATTCTGACGGTTCACTTGATGCAGTAGAAAAATCATTAAATAATATAAGAGAAGAAAAGATAAAGATTGATATAATACATAAAGCAATAGGGGCTATAAATGACAGTGATATTCTGTTAGCAGCAGCTTCGAATGCAATTGTAGTTGGTTTTGGTGTAGTTCCCACTCAAAAAGCGGATGTATTGTATAAAAAGGAAAATGTGGAAGTCAGGACTTATGATATTATCTATAAATTAATTGATGACATTACTCTTGCCTTTAAAGGCTTGCTGGAACCTGAAGTAAAAAGAATTTATAAGGGTAAAGCTGAGGTTAGGGAAGTATTTAAACTCCCGAAAGTAGGGATAATTGCTGGTTCTTATATTCTGGAAGGTGAAGTTGAGAGAGGTAATTTAGTAAATGTCGTAAGAGATGGAAAATTAATCCATGAAGGAAAAGTCGCAACTCTTCATAGGTTCAAAGAAGATGTTAAAAAAGTTTTATCAGGATATGAATGCGGTGTTAGGCTGGAAGATTTTCAGGATCTCGTAAAGGAGGATACACTGGAATTTTATGAAGAGAAATAATCTTTGATATGGTCGTGATTTATGTGGATAGAACAAGAAAAGCTGAGATAGATCTAAAAAGAGAAATAAGTTTTATTATCAATACCAAAACAAAAGACCCCAGAATAGGGTTTATAACTATCACGGATACAAAGTTATCTGCTGATTTTAAATGGCTGGATGTTTTTGTTAGTATTATGGGCGAAGAGGATGAAATAAATAGGAGTCTAGAGGGGTTAAGAAATTGTTGCGGCTTTATAAAAAAAAATTTGAAGCGGAGATTAAAGTTAAAAAGTATACCCAACATAAGATTTCTATATGACAAGTCCATTGATAACGGTATGAGAATATCAGAAATATTGGAGACTCTGAATAAAGATAAGTGATATTAAGCAGGTAACCTAATTGGATATAAACAAGTTATATAATCAGATATCAGAAATCATAAACGGCAATGATAATTTTTTAATTATCACCCATACCTATCCGGATGGAGATTCATTAGGTTCTCAAATAGCATTATATAAATTGCTATATCGATTAAAAAAGAATGTAGTAGCGGTTTGTAATAGTGAATTGCCTTACCAATATAAATTTTTGCCTTACTTTAATAAGATTAAAAAAGATTTAGGAGAAATAAATATCTCCGGTAAGGAATATATTTGTTTTTGCCTGGATTGTGCAGATGAAAATAGAATGAATATAGATTTTAAAGTATTAAAGGATAGTGCAAAGTATATAATAAATATAGATCATCATAATAAGAATACTAATTTTGGCGATATAAATATTGTAGATACCAAAAAATCTGCAACTTCTGAGATTTTATATGAGCTAATAGATAGATATTACAGGAAACTTTTAGATCATGAAATAGCGCTGGGTATTTATGTGGGGATATTAACAGATACCGGTAAATTTCAATACAACAACACTAATTATGCTGTTCATAAAGTAGTAAGTGACCTAATGAAATTTAATCTGTCTCCTTCCGAAATCTATAGAAATATATATGAGAATGAATCCCTCGTCAGGTTTAAATTAATTCAGCTGATTTTTCAAAGGATCGAATATGTGAAGTCCTGCGGCTTGATATACTCATATGTTTTAGAAAAAGATTTTAAAAAACTAAATTTACCATATTCTGCTCAAGATGGAGTTATCGAACTGCTGAGGAGCGTAGAGATGGTAAGGGTTGCTGCCCTGATAAAGCAAACCGGTAGAAATTGTTTTAAAATAAGTCTTCGTACTTCTGATAGTGATATTGACTTATTTAAGATTGCCAGTAATTTTAAAGGTGGCGGCCACAGGATGGCATCTGCTTACTCTGATACTGGTAGTCTGAGAACTGTGATTAATAATTTAAAAAAATCTATAAAAGAAAATATTTAGATTATGAACAGCACCAATAGCAAATCTGATCTGCTTAAAGATTTTAATGGAATAATATTGATAAATAAATTACCACATATAACTTCTTACGATGTTATAAGACGGGTAAAAAGAGTTTTTTTTTAAAAAAAATTGGACATGCCGGTACACTGGATCCTATAGCAGAAGGCCTGCTCATTATTTTAATAAATAAAGCTACCAAACTATTCAATTATTTTTTATCTTTTAACAAAGAATATATTGCAGATATAAAACTTGGGGTAATTACTGATACATGGGATCTTGATGGTGAAGTTTTAGCAAGAAGTAAGATTAAGAACATAGATATTAAGAAAATATCCGGTATTCTGAATAAATTTACCGGAAAAATTAAACAGACGCCGCCTGTATACTCATCTGTAAAGTATAAAGGCAGACCATCATATGATTTTGCAAGAAAAGGGCAGAATATAGATTTAAAACCGAAAACAGTAAATATCCATAATCTGGAGCTTGTTTCTCTGGAAAATGATTTACTTACTGTAAAAGTAAATTGTAGTTCAGGCACATATATCAGATCTCTGGCTTATGAAATTGGAAATTTATTGGGGTGTGGCGCTTCGATAAAAGGATTAAAAAGAACGAAAACTGGCGATTTTAAACTGGACAGCAGCATTAGCGTTGAAGATTTTCTGAAAGGCAAATTTAAAAAAAGTGATTTAGAATCCAGCTCATATATGATATCTATTGAAAGATTACTGGACAAAAATCCGAGCCTTTATATAAAAGACAAATATAGATACCATGTACTGAACGGCCGCCCTGTTGATAGTGGAATGGTGGAGTTTGCCAGGACCGAAGATAATAATTTATTAAAAAAGGGGATCTTTACAAAGATTAAAGATAGTAGTGAAAATATAATAGCCATACATGAGATTTTAAGTGAAAATGTAATTTCTGATATTAAGAGTAAGAAACTGACTTTAACTAAAAGTATTGTAATTTTTCGCCAGTTGAATAAAATCTAATAGTTTGAAATTTTTCTAAACAGCGGGGTATTAAGTTGTCAGAATTATTAGAATTAAAAAAAATAGATAATAGCTACTTTAAGGATAAAAATTCAGTAATTGTGATTGGTTTTTTTGATGGAGTGCATCTTGGACACAAAAGGATAATTGAAGCTTGTGTTAAAAGGGCAAAAAAAATAAACGGCGCCAGTATAGTTCTGACATTTAACAAACCTCCGCTGAATGTAATAAAAAGTGAGATGCATAAAAAACTCATAATTTCTTATGAGGAAAAAATAAAAATTATTGATAGTTTAGGAGTCGACTTTATTGTAACTGCTAATTTTGGTTCCGATTTTTTTATGTTGAAACCCGGGCAGTTTTGCGAAGATATACTTATCGGAAAATTTTATGTAAGGGAAATTTTTGTAGGAAGTGGATTTCGTTTTGGCTTTAAAGCAGAGGGAAATGTATCTTTCTTGTAAAGATTTTTTAAGTCTTATAATATAGAGGTAAATGTAGTACCTCTCCTGAAAATAAAGGGAGAGACAATTTCAAGTACCAATACAAGAAAATATTATTCTGAAGGCAAAATAAAAAAAATAAAGAATTTATTAGGGAGGAATCCGCAAGTCGAAGGAGTTGTGGTTAGAGGAGCCGGCAGGGGGAAGAAATTAGGATTTCCAACAGCCAATATAGATGTTTGTGAGGATTTTATCACTCCAAAAGATGGTGTTTATCTGGGTACTGTTGAAATCAACGGTAATGAAAATAAATTATTTCCAGCCATTATAAATATCGGGGACAAACCAACTTTCAAAGAATCAAAAAAATGGATTGAAGCTTTTATAATCAATTTCAAAGATGATATGTATAAAAGAAAAATAAGAATTAATTTTTTAGAAAGATTAAGAAATGAAATCACATTTAAAAGTAAAGATAAATTAATCAGCCAGATGAAAATGGATTTAGAATATGCTAAAAAATATTTTAAGATGAAAAGCTGCTGAATTGCGACTAAGTTTTAAAAAATTTAAAAGTTTTTAGGATAATTTCAGTTATAAAAGAGGTCAATACCGGAATGTGATTAAATTGTAATTAGTATAAGCTTGTGATAAATTATAGTACGGGAAATTTTGAGGAGGTGAAAAAAGTTGGCTTTAGTCAAAGAAGATAAAAAAAAGGTTATTGAAAAATTTAAAACTCATGAGAATGA
>PEXF01000019.1:2550-9751 GCA_002779205.1 Candidatus Hydromicrobium americanum | reverse complement strand
GCGTCTGGCCAATTATCAAATATAAAACATTATAGGAGTGCTCCTTAATTTCTTTTAAAGCTTCTATTATATATTCAAGTCCTTTAACTGATGATAAAAGATTTATATTCCCCAGGATTATTCTGCTCTCTAATCCTTTTATCTTTTTATATTTAGTGTTAGGTTCCAGAGGTATATCAGGAACACCGTGGGGGATAATTTCTATATTTTCTTTAGGATAATTATATTTTTTTACCAGCTTCTGCAAACTTTCGGGCATCATAACTATTACTTTATCCGCAAATTTTATAACATCTTTTAAAACCAGGCCATATCCCTCATTTGGATTAACAGGAATTGTATGAGCGGTTATAATTAAAGGTTTCTTTATCAACTCTATTAATTTAATAATATATTCTCCAAATCTACCGCCATATAATCCGAATTCATGTTCCAGAACAACTATATCTGCTTTGGATTTATTAATATAATCTGCAGCTTTAATATAGGAATCAATCTTGTATTGGTTAATTTTAAATTTAACTTCCGGAGGATAATCAATTTTATCTTCCGGTCTAATTAATGCTATAATCTTTGATTCGCAGTATGGATTTATAAGGTCAATAGCTCTAGTTAAATCACTTGTATAGGTAGCAATTCCACATTTTCTTGGGACATATGATGATATATATATACAATTAATGCCTTTACATTTTTCTCTTAAAATTTTCTTGAGCTTACCCAAAATAACACCTCCCGGAGTTTTTTTAGAAAACCGCTCAAGTGCTCTTTAAAAATCCTTTCAGAATCAATAATTTATTGTTATCTTTATTTTTATAAAATCATTATATTAAATACAAACAAAGTATGCTAATTACAAATCTAAAAAATTATCCCGCAGTGTTTCATTATTACGAGGATTCAATACCCTGATATCAAAATTTATTAATTTCCAGTAAAAATTAAAAATCAGGTGGGAAATCTATTTCCTTCCCTGCTATTTTTTTAAGTCTTGCGAATCTATATGCATCTTTATATTTTTTAGCAATTATTTCCCAGGACACAACTTCTTTTAAATATTTTTTAAGATTCTCAGAGAGCTTCTTTCTTAAATCTTTATCACATGCCAATTTAATGACATTTTCCTTTAGCATTTGTTTATTTGTAAACAGCAGTCCACCTTCACTTTCAAGAGTCTGGGCTGTCAATCCTTCCAGAGGAGCTGTGGTTATATAAGGTTTATTTAAAGCAATAATCCTTGCAAGTGTTCCCGACTGTGTTTCATCTACTGTTGGCAATACTATAAATTTACAAACTGCCATCATTTTATAGTAAATTTCTCCTCTTGGAATAAATTCATAATAATGTGCGATTCCTTTTTTTTCTAAAATTTCTAAGTTCTTCTTATAATTATTATAATCTCCTGTATCAGCTTTATCTCTCATAGCACCCGCAGCAAGTAAATCCCAATTCTCACCAGTTCTTTTTTTTATTTCCTCAAGTATTTCTTCCCACATAGAGGTCAATATATCCCATCTTTTATTGGATTGTATCCAACCCACCAGCCCGACTAAATTATTACTTAAATATTTAATTTTATTCAAGCCAAGATCATCCTTCAATTTTGGAATATCGTTTTCGTTCCAATTTTTATCTACTCTCGCTCCATGAGGGACAATCATAATATTTTTAGGCATCTTCCACCCTCTTTGAGTAAAAGTCCAGTTTAGCCTCCACTTCTGGTAATCACTTTTAAATAAAACTACATCAGCGTCTTCACATAGTTGATAAATAAAATTTTCTTCAAATTCCTTTAACCTGCCATGTACTGTATGTGGTTCAACTACAATAGGGAATTCATTAATAGAGCCCAGAAATTCTATAAATCCCTGGTTCCTGTCCCCAATACCTCTATTGTCCACATGCTCATATAAACTGTATTCATGTTGTATGTGTACTACATAAGGTGACAGTTTTTTAATTTTTTTTGCTACTGGTCTCCACCAAAAACGATGCGAGGTATCTATTATGGGATAAACCCCTTTCCCTGATCCATCTGTATGGCTTATTACTAAAACTTCTCTTTCTGGATTTGCTTTTTGAATGAATTCTCTGGCTTCTTCACAAAATGTAGCTATACCACATAAACGTGGATAATAACTTGATATTAAAACTATTGGTTTCCTGCCCATTATTATTTATATTCTTAAACTATGTTATTTTTTTATAAAATCTATTTATATGACCCATTAATTAGAAGTCTTAAGTTCGTGTAATAATTCTTCTAATCCTGCTGACTTTAAAGCTATCAGTTTATCTGCTTCACCATAATAAATATAAAGTCTATTCTTGTCAATTACTGCTCCTGCGGGAAATACAATAGTAACAATTTTTTATTTTCTTCTTGACAGTACTTTTTTTTATTAATAGAATACTACTAATTAAATAATATAAATAGTATTAATAAGAAGAGGAAGACTGGAAGTGAGGATTTCTACAAGAGCAAGGTATGGGCTGAGATTAATGATAGAGATAGCAGCAAATTCCGGGAAGGGCCCGATATACCTGAAGGAAATTGCCAAAAATATTGATGTATCGGAAAAGTACTTAAGCCAGATAATAATACCGCTTAAGGGAAAAGGACTTATAAATACCTATGGCGGTGCTCACAGCGGGTATGTTTTGGGCAGGTCTTCTTCAGAAATTAAATTAAAAGAAATTGTAGAAATTCTGGAAGGAGATCTGAATTTAATTGATTGTGTGAATAATACTTCGGTCTGCAGTAAAGTACATACCTGTGTAACCAGAGATATCTGGGCCAGGTTAGGAGAAAGAATTTCAGAATTTCTTAATTCTTTCACTCTGGAGGATCTTGTAAGAATGCAGAAAGAAAAGGCCGAAGATATGGTCATGTACGGAATATAACAATAAAAAAGCAGATTTTATAAAAAACATTAATAATTTTATTTAATAGATAAATATTTTTAAAGAATGCTTAGATAATAAATTTAAAAAAGGAGCCGGATATTATGAGTAAGCTAGATTCAAAATTAAAATTAGATACACTTTTACTTCATGGGGGACAGATACCAGATCCTGTAACTGGTGCAAGGGCTGTTCCTATTTATCAGACTACTTCTTATCAATTTAAAAGTACCGACCATGCTGCAAATCTTTTTGCCCTGAAGGAATTCGGCAATATTTATAGCCGTATAATGAATCCTACGAATGATATACTGGAGAAAAGAATGGCGGCAATTGATGGTGGAATAGGTGCTCTCGCTGTTGCAAGCGGGCAGGCTGCTGAGACAATAGCAATTTTAAATATTGCTCAAACAGGTGACGAGATAGTTTCAGCGGACAACTTATACGGAGGGACATACACTCTTTTTAATAATACCCTCAGGCGCTTTGGAATTGATGTAAAGTTTGTAAGGTCAGAAAATTTAAATAATTTTAAAAATGCAATAACCGGCAGGACAAAGGCAATTTATACTGAATCCATAGGTAACCCAAAATTAAATGTTGCTGATCTGGAAGAGCTGGTAAAAATTGCACACCAAAGTGGAATTCCGCTTATTGTTGATAATACAGTTACCCCATATCTGTTAAGGCCCATTGATTATTGCGCAGATATTGTAGTTTATTCGGCAACAAAATTTATAGGAGGTCATGGTACATCAATAGGAGGTATAATTGTTGATTCCGGTAAATTTGATTGGACAAATGGCAAGTTCCCTCTGATTGCTGATCCGGATCCGAGCTACCACGGAATGGATTTCGTAAAAGAACTGGAGCCTTATGGAAATATTGCGTATATTATCAAAGCAAGAGTAAATCTTCTTAGAGACCTGGGGCCATGTCTTTCTCCTTTCAATTCGTTTTTATTTTTGCAGGGATTAGAAACTTTACACCTGAGAATGATAAGACATTCAGAAAATGCTCTTAAAGTGGCTCAGTTTCTCGAAAAGCACCCCCGGGTCTCCTGGGTAAATTATCCAGGTTTGGATTCCAGCCCGGAAAAAAATCTGGCAGGTAAGTATTTGCCCAGAGGAGCGGGCGCTATTGTCGGATTCGGAATAAAAGGAGGTCTTGAGGCAGGGAAAAAATTCATTGATTCGCTTGAATTAATATCCCACCTGGCAAATATCGGTGATGCAAAAACTCTGGCCATTCATCCTGCAAGTACTACCCATCAGCAACTTTCCCGCGAGGAGCAGGAATCAACAGGAGTAACACTTGATTATATCAGGCTTTCGGTGGGTATCGAAGATATAGAAGATATTATTTCCGATATTAATCAAGCGTTAAGATGAGATAAATTATTCTATTAAAATTTGGAGGATAAGTTTATGGTTAAAATTTTTAATGATATCACGGAAACAATCGGTCGTACACCTTTGGTTAGAATAAACAAACTGGCAGATGGTACAGGTGCCACGGTACTGGCAAAACTGGAATCATTTAATCCGCTTTCAAGTTTGAAAGACAGGATCGGAGTTTCAATGATTGAAGCTGCTGAAAGTGAAGGTTTAATAAACAAAGATACAGTAATTATAGAGCCTACAAGCGGAAATACCGGCATCTCACTGGCTTTTGTGTGCGCTGCCAGGGGATATAGATTAATTCTTACTATGCCTGACACAATGAGTTTAGAACGAAGAAAGCTTCTTACCATATTTGGTGCCGAGCTTGTTCTGACAGATGGTTTAAGAGGAATGAGAGGGGCTGTGGAAGAAGCAGAAAAAATTCAGAAGAGTATAAAAGACAGTTTTATACCACAGCAATTTAAAAATGCTGCAAATCCTGAAATACACCGGAAAACAACCGCTGAAGAGATTTGGGCTGACACAGATGGTAATGTGGATATATTTATTGCAGGTGTAGGTACCGGTGGAACTATTACCGGTGTGGGGGAGATTTTGAAGCAAAGAAAACCTTTGGTTAAAATTATAGCAGTCGAGCCGGCTGGTTCCCCGGTTCTTTCGGGAGGCAGTGCGGGACCCCATAAAATACAGGGTATTGGAGCAGGATTTGTTCCGGAGGTGTTAAATACAGGTATAATTGATGAGATTATCCAGGTTTCTAATGAAGATGCAGGTAATACGGCCCGTAAGATAATAAGAGAAGAAGGGATTTTAGCTGGTATATCAAGCGGAGCTGCAATGTGGGCTGCAATAGAAGTTGCAAAGCGAAGGGAGTCAGCCAGCAAGGTTATTGTTGTTATTTTACCGGATACAGGTGAGAGATATCTTTCCACCTCGATGTTCCAGGAGCAGTAATTTCTTTAATTTTATATAAAATAGATGAAGGTTAAGCGAATACGGCAAGTGGGATAGGAATAGTTAATACAAAATATTATAATTTTGCCCAGCCTCTGGATGGAATGATACTGGAGTCCGGGAAGAAACTTGGCCCCATTACAATTGCCTATGAAACATACGGCAGATTAGACAAGAGTAAAAGTAATGCGGTTATGGTTTTGCATGCCTTATCCGGAGATGCTCATGTTGCCGGATTTCATAAGGGAGATGAAAAACCCGGGTGGTGGGACGATATGATAGGTCCGGGTAAAGCTTTTGATACTGAAAAATATTTTATTATATGCTCGAATGTTATTGGTGGATGTAAAGGGAGTACGGGTCCATCTTCATTGAATGCAGAGACAGGAAAACCTTACGGTCTTGATTTTCCAATAATTACGATCTCTGACATGATAAACGCTCAAAAGCATTTGATTGACTATCTGGAAATAGACAGGTTGCTGTGTGTTGTGGGGGGTTCGATGGGAGGAATGCAGGTTCTGCAGTGGGTCGCTTCTTACCCGGATAGAGTTCTATCAGCTATTCCTATAGCTACGGCATTAAAACATTCTCCGCAGCAAATTGCGTTTAATGAAGTGGGGAGGCAGGCGGTAATGTCTGATCCTGCCTGGCGCGGCGGCAACTACTATGGTCACAGCCAGCCGGAGAATGGCCTGGCTATTGCACGGATGATCGGTCATATAACTTATATGAGTGACGAGTCCATGGAGAAAAAATTTTCAAGGAAATTAAAAAATGGCAGTTATAATTTTTCATTTACACCTGAATTTGAAGTTGAGGGCTATTTGCATTACAGAGGTGATAATTTTGTAAAGAGATTTGATGCCAATTCTTATCTTTATATCACAAAAGCGATAGACTACTTTGATTTGTCCTTCGGAGATAAACTTTTTCCAAATAGCAAAGAAATTGATATTAAATTTTTAGTTATCTCATTTAAATCTGATTGGTTGTATCCTTCATACCAATCCAGAGAGATCGTTAAATTGCTGAAAGCAAGACATGCGGATGTCACTTATTGTGAAATAAATTCTAATTATGGTCACGATGCGTTTCTTCTTGAATTTACAGAAGAGACTCGCCTGATAAAGCATTTTTTAAATAGGGTATACATTTATGCAGGAAAAAAATAATAAAAATATAAGGCTGGACTACAAAATAATTTTTAAAATTGTAGAAACCGGTTCAAGTGTACTAGACCTCGGCTGCGGCAGCGGAGAGCTTCTAAATCTTTTAATTAAGGAGAAAAAAGTGAAAGCACGGGGTATAGAGTTAAGAGAAGGAGCTATTTACGAATGTGTGGAGAAGGGACTAAGTGTATTTCACGGAGATATAGAGGGCGGCCTGGGAGAATATCCTGATAATTCTTTTAATTATGTTATTTTAAATCAGAGTATGCAGGAAACCAAAAAAATAGAGTTTGTCCTGCAGGAATCTCTCAGGGTAGGCAGGAGAGTAATAATAGGATTTCCTAATTTCGCTTATATCCGGTCCCGCTTTGACCTTTTTTTCAGGGGAAAGGCTCCTCGTACTCCGTCGCTTCCTTACAGCTGGTATGAATCACCAAATGTGCATTTCTTAAGCCTGAAAGATTTTAAAAATTATTGTAAGGAAAAAAGAATAAATATACTGGAAACATATTATTTAGGTAAGAACAATATTATAAGATTCTTTCCTAATCTGCTGGCTCTAAATGCAATTTTCGTTATAAGTAAACCAGGTAAACTAGAGCCTTTTTAAGATACTTTTTAATATTTTCTCTTTTAATTCTTTTCTCTTCCTTGTATCTTTTGGAGCATTTTCTAAATTAAAAATTAAAGCGTCACTTCTATTTCCAAACTTTGCCAGGAGTTCTGTCATTCTATAAGAAATAGTTGCCAGTACAATATTATCCGAAT